>JALSRW010000655.1 GCA_026984595.1 Alphaproteobacteria bacterium | reverse complement strand
TTCGGTCTCGCCGAATGGCGACGGCCGCGGCTGGCGCCGGCGCTCGAGCGGCTGGCCGCGCCGCTCCTCTACTGGCGGGCGCATCCGCTGCAGGCCATCGGCATGGGCGGTGCCTTTGCCGTGTTGCTGCTGATGCTCTATTCCGAGACGCCGCGAGCGTTTCTGTACTTCCAGTTCTGACGGAGCACCGATGGCGACCCCATCCCTGCGTTTCCTCCTGCTGTTCGCCGTCGCGGCGGTCGCGACCGCAGCCAGCTATGCCGGCGGCCTGGTCGCGCTCGACCTCGCCGGGCGCCTGAAAGCGCCGAGCTTCGCCAACCGCTGGGAATTCGACGAAAAGATGCGTCTGCTGCGGGAGCGGGAACCCACGCGCCTGGAACTGGTCTTCGCCGGCTCCTCCACCACCTTCTACGGCGTCGATCCGGCGATCGTCGAAGGCGAGCTCGGGACGCGCGACTTCTTCAATCTCGGCGTCAACGGTCTCAAGATCGATCAGACCGCCTTCCTGCTGCGCACCTTCCTCGGCTGGCATCCCGAAACCCGCCAGGTCGTCACCCTGTCGACGGCGATCGATTTCGAGGCCTGTCCGCCCGGCCAGAGCCGTTTCTTCAACCCGCAGAACCTGCGTCGTTACCTCTTCGACAAGCAGCCGGAGCTGCTGTTCCACTTCCGTTACTTCGACCCGGTGGGCACCCTGCGCATGGCCGTCGCGCTGCCACGCCGGCGCGCCCTCGACTGGAACAACCTCGACAGCATGAAACTCGGCCCCTACGGCGGCCAGCTTCTCGACGTACCCCGCAGCGCCGTGCCGCCCCGCGTCGTGCGCGGCGTCCTCGGCGGCTTCGATCCGCGCTGCTACCGGCAGCTCGCCGAGCTCGCCCGGTTCCTCGACCGCGCGGGCGTCGGTTATCTCTTCGCACTGGCGCCGATGCGCCCCGGCTATCTCGCCGAATACGACCCGAGCGGGGAGCGCATCGCCGCCCATGTCGAAAACATCCGCCGGGCACTGGCCGGCACCGGCGCGCGCTTCGTCGATCTCGACAAAGAGCTGGCGATGCCGGAGGAGGCCTTCTTCGACGCCTATCATCTGCGCGCACCCTGGGTGCGGCGCCAGACCCGTTATCTCGTGCGACTGCTGCGCGAGGGCGACAGCGAGCACGACACCTTCATCGCCGGGCGTCGGGCCGCTGCCGGCGCGACACGGCTGGCGGAGCGAAATACGGCGAATTGAGCGCATCGGGCAGGCGACGGCTGCGGGCGATCTCGGCGAAAAGCTCGGCCGCCGGACGGGCGGTGCGCGCGAACGAGACATAGTCGGTGGCGAAGAGGCCGAAGCGCGGACGGAATCCTTCGGCCCATTCGAAATTGTCCAGGAGCGACCACCAGAGATAGCCGCACACCTGCACCCCCGCCCGCAGCGCCCGTGCCACCGCCCGTAGATGATCGAGCAGGAACCGGCTGCGCGCCTCCTCGTCGCCGGTGGCGAGACCGTTCTCACTCACCAGCAGCGGCACGCCGAGAGCCGAAAAGCGGCGGAGCTGCAACTCCAGCCCCTGCGGCCAGACCTCCCAGCCCATCTCGCTGAACCGGCGCGGTTCCTCACCATCGGGGCCGGGCCAGTCCTCGCCGAAGAGCCGTGCGGTACCCCGCGGCCGCCAATGGACCAGGGCGCGCGTGTAGTAGTTGACGCCGAGGAAGTCGAGCGGCCCGGCGGCGAGCCGCACCGGCAGGCGGTTGAGGGCGAGATCGCGGGAAAGCGCAGCGAAGCGGTCGAGGAGGGTGGCCGGCCGCCTCGCCATCACCCAGGGAGCGCTGTGGGCGAAGCCGACCCGCACATCACCCAGCCGGCGGTGGAGGATGTCGTAGGCCGTGCGGTGCGCGCGACTCATGCCGAGAACCGTGCGGCGGGCCGCCTTCCAGTCGCCGCGTCCGAACGGAGGCCAGTCGCCCGTCACATGGGCGTGCTTGGCGAGCACGGTGGGCTCGTTGACGGTCACCCACCAGCCGACGAGATCGCCGAGCGCCTCGGCCACGGTTTCGACGTAGCGGGCGAAGGCGCGGAGATTGTCGGGGCGGGTCCAGGCGCCGGCATCGGCGAACCAGCAGGGATGGGTGAAATGATGGAGCGTGAGGACCGGCTCGATGCCCCGGCCGCGCAGGGCCTCCAGAACGCGGCGGTAGTGGTCGAGGGCAGCCGGGTCCACCCGCCCCTCGCGGGGCTCGATGCGGCTCCACTCGATCGACAGGCGATGCGCGTTGTGGGCGAAGCCGCGCGCGAGGTCGAAATCCTGTTCGTAGAGCTCGAAATGGCGGCAGGCAGCGCCGGAGGAGTGGGGCAGACGGCCCTGCCGTTCGGCCCGCCACCAGTCGTTGTGGCGATTGTCGCCCTCCACCTGGTGGGCGGCGGTGGCGGCACCGAACAGGAAGGTTTCGGGAAAGTCGGGGCGGGTGGACAATGCGGCCTCCGGATGGCGGCGCCGGTTTCCGCCCTTATGATGCGGCCGCCGACCCGAGGCAACGCACGGAAGAGAGTGTTCCGTCAGTAAATCAACCCGAGCTCAAGCTGCGCTTCCTCGGTCATCATCGCCGGGCTCCAGGGCGGCTCCCAGACGATGTTGACGCGGCAGTCCTTCACCCCTTCCACCTCGCGTACCCGGGCGGCGATCTCGCCGGGCAGGGATTCTGCCACCGGGCAGTGGGGCGAGGTCAGGGTCATGTCGATGACCACCGTATTGTCGTCCTCGACATCGATCTTGTAGATGAGGCCGAGCTCGTAGATGTTGACCGGAATCTCCGGGTCGTAGACGGTTTTCAGGGCCTCGATGATGCGCTCGCCGAGAGCGCCCACCTCGGCCAGCCGTTCCCGCTCGGCGCGTGTCGCCCCGTCCTGCTCCAGAAACGCTTCCGCCCGTTCGATGTTCTTCTCGTCCATGATCCTCGTCCTCACTGGAACATGCCGGCGATGCGCCGCAACCCGGCGGTCAGCGCATCGATGTCCGCTTCGCTGTTGTAGACCCCGACCGACATGCGGGCACTGGCCGAAAGGCCGAACCGCTCGTGCAGCGGCATGGCGCAGTGATGGCCGGTACGGATGGCGATGCCGTCGAGATCCAGGAGCATGCCGATATCCTGGGGATGGGCACCTTCGAGAGTGAAGGCGATGGCGCTGCGCCGCTCCTTCGGAGCACCGAGGACCCGCAGACCGGGGATCTGGGCGAGGGAACGCTGGGCATGGGCGATCAGCGCCGCCTCGTGGCGTGCCACGGCCTCGAGGCCGAGTTCGCCGAGAAAGTCCAGCGCCTCGCCGAAGGCGACGATGCCGGCGATGTCGGGGGTGCCGGCCTCGAAGCGGAAAGGGATCTCGTTGAAGGTGGTGCCCTCGAAGCCGACCTTCTCGATCATGTCGCCGCCACCCTGCCAGGGGGGCATGGCATCGAGCAGTTCCGCCTTCCCGTAGAGCGCACCGACACCGCTCGGCCCGTAGGTCTTGTGGGCGGAACAGACCAGGAAATCGCAGTCCAGCGCGGCCACGTCCACCGGCTGGTGCTGCACCGCCTGGGCGGCGTCGATCAGCACCGGCACGCCCTTGCGATGGGCGAGGGCGACGATCTCGGCGACCGGATTGACGGTACCCAGAACATTGGACACCCAGACCACCGAGACCAGCCGGGTACGGCCGGTGATCCGCTCGGCCAGGGCGTCGAGATCGAGCTCGCCGGCATCGGTGATCGGCGCCGCCACCACCCTGGCCCCGCGCTCGCCGGCGACGATCTGCCAGGGCACGATGTTGGCGTGATGCTCCATCTCGGTGACCAGGATCTCGTCGCCGGGCTCGAGCTTCGGTCGCAGGAAGGCGTAGGCCACGAGATTGATGGCCTCGGTGGCGTTCCGGACGAACACGATCTCCCGCCAGTCGCGGGCGCCGAGGAAGGCCTGGACCTTGCGTCGTGCCTCGTCATGGAGGGCCGATGCCCGCTGGCTGAGTTCGTAGACGCCGCGATGGATGTTGGCGTAGTCGCGCTCGTAGAAGGATTTCAGACGTTCGATCACCCGCGCCGGCTTCTGGGTGCTGGCGGCACTGTCGAGATAGACGAGCGGCCGCCCCTGCATCTTCGTGCGCAGGATCGGAAACTGGGCACGCAACGCCTCGGGATCGAACGCCGCCTCGGCAGGGGGCGCGGGTGCCGGGGCGCGCAGGCCGTTCACAGCAGCCCCTCGGCCTCGAGCGCGGCGCCGCCCGGAATCCGGTCGAGCACCGCCCGCCGGGTCACCGCCTGCAGCCTGGCGTCGGCCATGCGCTCGATCACCTCGTTGGCGAAGGCGTAGACCAAGAGCGAACTCGCGACCTCGCGGGGCAGACCACGGGAGCGCAGATAGAACAGCGCAGCGGTGTCGAGATCGCCGCAGGTGGCACCATGGCTGCATCTGACGTCGTCGGCGTAGATTTCGAGCTCGGGCTTGCTGTCCACCTCGGCCCGGTCGGACAGCAGCAGGTTGTTGTTGGCCTGATAGGCATCGGTCTTCTGGGCGCCGCGATGGACGATGATCTTGCCGGCGAAGGCGGCCCGGGCACGGTCCTCCACCACTCCCTTGTAGAACTGGTCGCTGTGGCAGTTCTCGGCCCGGTGATGGATGCGGATGAGCGTGTCCACATGCTCTTCGCCGCGCGGCATGTAGAGCCCACCGAGGATTGCCTCGCCCTGCTCGCCGCACAGATCGAGCTCGGTCTCGTTGCGCAGAAAACCGCCGCCGAGGGCGATCGCGGTCTGCTTCAGCCGCGTTCCGGCCCCCATGCGCATCACGCTCCGCCCCAGCAGGCTGGTGCCGGGAGCGCCGAGCTGGAGGCGGTCGAACCGCAGTTCGGCCCGATCCGCCAGTTCCATCTGGCAGACCAGATTGACGAAACAGTGGCCGCTGCCGGTGCCGGCATGGGTCTCGAGGAGATGCAGACGCGCCCCCTCGCCCAGACGCAGCAGGATGCGGGGATGGGTCATCACCGCCGAATCGGCGCCCTGATGGACGAACAGGAGCTGCAGCGGCTCCTCGAGCCGCACCCCGTCGGCGATCTCGATCCAGGCGCCGGATTCGGTGAGGGCGGCGTTGAGCTGGCTGAAGCTGCGATCACGATCGCAGCCGGCGAGCGCCTCCGCCACCTTTTCCGGCATTTCCTCGATCGCCCGTGCCAGGCCCATCACCCGCACGCCTCGCGGCAGCCCGCCCACATGGCTGAGGCCGGGCACGAGATGGCCGTTGACGAAGATCAGCCGCCGTGCGGTCGGACCGCCGCCGAACCAGGTCGAAACCTCCTCGAGCCGCGGCGCCGCCGGTCGGGCGAGATCCATCTCGCGATTGGCGAGACGGGCGATCGGCGAATATTTCCAGGCCTCGGCCTTCTGGGTGGGCAGGCCGAGGGTCACGAAGCGGGCGAAGGCCTCCTGCCGCACCCGTTCGAGCTCGGCTCTGCCGCTGCCGGGCAGGCGCGCCCGTTCGCGGGCGAAAAGCTCGCCGTAGAAGGGCGCGGGTTCGATCATGCGCTTGGCTGCAGCCATGCCGGACTCCTCAGGCCGCCGCGGCGGCGAACTGTTCGTAGCCGCGCTGCTCGAGCTCCAGCGCCAGCTCCTTGCCGCCGGAGCGGCGGATGCGTCCGCCGACCATCACATGTACCCGGTCGGGAACGATGTAGTTCAGGAGCCGCTGGTAGTGGGTGATGACCAGGAAGGAGCGCTCGGGAGCGCGCAGGCTGTTGACCGCCTCGGCCACCGCCTTGAGGGCGTCGATGTCGAGGCCGGAGTCGGTCTCGTCGAGAATGGCCAGCTTCGGCTCCAGCATGGCGAGCTGCAGGATCTCGTTGCGCTTTTTCTCGCCGCCGGAAAAGGCGGCATTGACGTCGCGCCGGATCAGCTCCTCGCGCATGCCCACGAGCTTCGCCTTCTCCCGCAGCATCTTCATGAAGGCGCCGGCCGCGATCTCCGGCTCGCCGCGCGCCTTGCGCACC
>JALSRW010000654.1 GCA_026984595.1 Alphaproteobacteria bacterium | reverse complement strand
TCCCGGGCGTTGTCGCGATAGAGCGCGGCGCGGTCGGGATCGCGCTTCGCCAGGGCTTCGCCCACCGCATCCCCGATTGCCGCCGCATTGTCGGGGTCGAGCCAGAGGTGGGGATCGTAGAAGGCGGATTCTCCGCCATGCCGTTCGGCGTCGCGCAGCGGCAGGAGACGCACCCCGGAAAGGCGGGTAGCGGTCAGGATCAGGGCGCCCGAGGTCAGGTTGGCGAGCGGACGGGCCAGGAAATTCTCGAGCTCGGGACCCACCCAGAGCAGGATGTCGGCCCGGGCCAGCAGGCGCGCTTCGCTCGGACGTAGCTGGTAGAAATGCGGCGAAGCGCCGGCCTCCAGCAGCAGATCCGGCTTGCCGGCACCGCGCATGACGAAGGCGGCGAGACTGTGCAGCGGGGCGATGGTCGCCACCAGCTCCGGGGTCGCGGCAGTCGCCGAGCGGCCGAAAAGTGCCGCGAGCATCGCCAGCACCGCGATCAGGCTTCGTACTTTCACCGGGCTTCGCTCCGACGTAAGAAGACGGCGCCATCTGCAATCGCCAGGGCGGCTCATGCAAGTCCGAACCGTTACTCCACCGCGATCCCGGAAGGTCCGGACCGCGGATGTGCCGGAACCGCTGATCACGGCCCGGGGGCTCGTCGTCAGCCGGGAAGGGCAGCGTATCCTCGATCACGTGGATGTCGCGGTCCATGCCGGCGAAATCGTCACCCTGGTGGGGCCCAACGGTGCCGGCAAGACGACCCTGGTGCGGGTGCTCCTCGGCCTCGTGCCGCCGGACGGGGGTACCGTCTGGCGGCGACCGGGGCTGACCATCGGCTATGCGCCGCAGCGGCTCCAGATCGATCCGGCGATGCCCCTCCCGGTCCAGCGCTTTCTCACCCTCGCCCGTCCGGCCGGAGAGGGGGAACTTCTCGACCGGCTGACCGAGGTCGGCCTGCCGGACTGTCTCGACCGACAGATCGTGTCGCTGTCGGGAGGCGAGTTTCACCGTCTGCTGCTGGCCCGGGCGCTGCTGCGCGATCCCGATCTGCTGGTTCTGGACGAGCCCCTGACGGGTGTCGATCTGGCGGGTCAGGCGGAGCTCTACCGGCTGATCACCCGCATGCGCGAGCGTCGTGGCTGCGGCATCCTGCTGGTCAGCCACGATCTGCATCTGGTGCTGGCCGCCACCGACCGGGTAATCTGTCTCGAGGGGCGTGTCTGCTGTGCCGGCACGCCCGTGGATGTGGCCCATGATCCGGATTTCCAGCGCCTCTTCGGTACCGAATTCGCCGATGCCTTCGCCCCCTATCGCCATCACCACGAGGAGGGTTGCCCGCCGCCCTCCGGCGGGCGGCGATGATCGAGCCCTTCCTGCTGCGGGCGGTGGCGGTGGCGCTGCTGTTCGCCGCCGCCGCCGGGCCGCTCGGCGCCTTCGTGGTGTGGCGGCGCATGGCCTATTTCGGGGAGGCCCTGGCCCATTCCGTGCTGCTCGGCATCGCCGCCGGATTCTTGCTCGGCCTGGCACCGGCAATCGCCGTGCTGCCCTTCATGCTCGGTTTCGCCCTCCTGCTGCTCCTCCTGGAACGCCAGCGCCTGGTCCCGGTCGACACCCTGCTGGCGGTGCTGGCCCATGGCGCTCTGGCCGGCGGCGTCATCACGGTGAGCCTGGTGGGCGGGGTACGCACCGACCTTCTGGGCTATCTGTTCGGCGATGTGCTGGCCGTGGGACCGAGCGAAATCGCTACCGTGGCGGGTGTCGCGCTGGTCATCGGCGGTCTGCTGCTGGTCTTCTGGCGGCCACTGCTCTCGGCCACGGTGAGCGAGGAACTGGCCGCGGTCGAGGGGGTGGCGGTGCGGCGCATGCGGCTTTTGCTGGTGCTGCTCCTGGCATTGGTGGTGGCCGCCGGCATGCGGGTGGTGGGCATGCTGCTGGTGATGGCCCTGCTGATCGTGCCGGCGGCGGCGGCCCGCCATTTCTCCCGCTCGCCGGAGGCCATGGCGCTGCGCGCCTCGCTGCTCGGCTGCGCGAGCGTGTTGCTGGGACTGGCCGGGGCCTGGGAGCTGGACCTTCCGGCGGGACCGGCCATCGCTCTGGTGACGGTGACGCTGTTCTTTCTGAGCCTGCTCGCGGCC
Source organism: Alphaproteobacteria bacterium (assembly GCA_026984595.1). Classification (GTDB taxonomy): domain Bacteria; phylum Pseudomonadota; class Alphaproteobacteria; order Geminicoccales; family Geminicoccaceae; genus JALSRW01. The sequence continues at coordinate 3,879 of JALSRW010000654.1, read as the reverse complement.
GCCTTCGGACGGTCGGGAAGAAGCCGCTCGTGAGCCCGGGGATCGCGGATGTTCCGGCGGTGGCCGCTGCGGAGGGCCGGCCATGAGCCGCCGCCTGATCGTCGGCATCACCGGGGCCACCGGGGTCGTCTACGGGGTGCGTCTCCTGGAGGCGCTGCGGGATTGCGGCATCGAGACCCATCTCGTGATGACCCGGCCGGCGGCGGTGACCATCGGCTACGAGCTGGAAACGACCGCGGCCGAGGTGCGGAGGCTCGCCGATGTGGTCTATCCGCTGCAGGATGTGGGGGCGCGGATCGCGAGCGGTGGCTTCGCCACCATGGGCATGGTGGTGGCCCCCTGCTCGATGCGCAGCCTGGCGGCCATCGCCACCGGCCTCTCGGACAATCTGCTGACCCGGGCCGCCGATGTCACCCTCAAGGAACGTCGGCGCCTGGTGCTGCTCGTCCGCGAGACCCCCTTGAGCCTCGTCCATCTGCGCAACATGCTGCAGGTCACCGAGGCCGGGGCCATCGTCATGCCGCCGCTTCCCGCCTTCTATGCGCGGCCGGCGAGCATCGCCGAGATGGTCGACCACACGGTGGGCCGCGTACTCGATCTGTTCGGCATCGACAATCGCATGTCGCCGGTCTGGCGGGCGCCGGACGGCGGGCAGGAAGGAGAATGAGAATGGGGCGTCTGTATCTGGTGCGTCACGGCCAGTCGATGTGGAATCTCCAGAACCGCTTCACCGGCTGGATCGACGTCTCGCTGAGCCCCGAGGGGGTGGCCGAGGCCCAGCGGGCAGGGGAGCTGCTGGCGGATGTGCGTTTCGATGTGGCCTTCACCTCGACCCTGATCCGCGCCCAGCACACGCTCTACGAGATCCTCAAGAAGAACACCCGCTGCCCGGTCTATCGCGTGGTCCACGAGCAGGCCTCGGACTGGTACGGGCACCGGAGGGAAAGCGCCGAGGATGCCGGGGAACTCGAAGTCTTCGTCTCCGAGGCCGTCAACGAGCGGTACTACGGCGACCTGCAGGGCATGAACAAGGACCGGGCGCGCGAGATCTACGGCGCCGAACAGGTCCATATCTGGCGCCGCAGTTTCGATGTGCCGCCGCCCGGCGGCGAGAGCCTGGAGATGACCGCCGCCCGCACGTTGCCCTATTACCACGAGCGTATCGAACCGCGTCTGGCGCGCGGGGAAACGGTACTGGTGGCGGCCCACGGCAATTCGCTGCGTTCGATGATCATGCATATCGAGGGCATGAGCCCGGAGCAGATCATCAAGTTCGAGCTGCCCACCGGCGTGCCCTATCTCTACGGCTTCGACAGCGATCTGCGGCTGCGCGAGCGGCGCGTCCTGGGTGCTGCCGGAGACGCCGCCTGAGGCGCGCTCGGCCGCTCAGGAGGCGGTCCGGGGATCGCTCGCCGTCTCGCGGGCGGCACGGATCGCTTCGCGGACCACCGCCGCATCGCCGATCTGGTTGATCAGCAGCAGCACGAGTCGTGCATGCAGGCGCAGGCTCTGCTCCGGGTCGAGCCCGCGATGGGCCTCGATCAGCTCGGCGTAGATGTCGTCGACCTCGCCGATGCGCGCTTCGGTCGCCAGCCTTTCCATCCCTTCAGCCCTCCCGGCCGGTTGCTCTCGCCAGGGCGGCGCGTCCCGCCTCGCGATCGAAGACCCGCCAACGCGCCGCCACATGTTGATCGGGACGGACCAGATACGCGCTGCCGGGCATCAGCCCGTAGCGATCGGCCACGATCCCCGCATGATCGACGAGATCGCAGGCGGGATCGCTGCCGATGGTCTTCACCGCCACCCCCGGCATCGCCCCGGCGAAGGCGGTGGCCACCTCGGCTGCCGCCTCTCGTGGCGCCGCTCCGCCGGGTGGGCAGAGCAGCAGCGTGAATTCGCGTCCCAGATGATGGAGGAGCCAGCCATCCCTGCCGCCGCAACGCACGGGGGCATCGAGGCAGGCGGCGCCCGGCCGCAGGCTCGGGGGAAAGCCCTCCGCGTCGGGGCCGTTGAGCGGGGAGTCGTCGTAGACCGCGGGCACCGAAAGGCGGCCGCTGTTCACGAAGCGGCGAGCGAAGGGAAAGCGCTCCGACAGTTCCAGCACGGCGTCGCGGAAGGCCCGACTGGCGGCGCCCTTGGGGGTGATGAAATCGGTCGAGCGGGTGGAATTGCGGATGTTCTCGTCGGCCGCCAGCCCGCGCTCGAAATCGTAGCTGTCGAGCAGGCTCTCGGGCGCATTGCCCTCCTGCACCAGCGCCAGCTTCCAGGCCAGATTGTCGCCGTCCTGGATGCCGCCGTTGCCGCCGCGCGCGCCGAAGGGGGAGACCTGATGGGCGGAATCTCCCGCGAAGATCACACGGCCGTGGCGAAAGCGCTCCAGGCGCCGGCACTGGAAGGTGTAGACGCTGACCCATTCGATCTCGAAGCGGCGATCCTCGCCCAGCATGGCCTGAAGGCGGGGGATCACCCGCTCCCGCCGCTTTTCCTCCTCGGGATCGGCGTCCCAGCCGAGCTGCAGATCGATCCGCCAGACATTGTCCGCCTGCTTGTGCAGCAGCGCCGACTGGCCGTTGTGAAACGGGGGCTCGAACCAGAACCAGCGCTCGGCCGGAAACTCCGCCTCCATCTGCACATCGGTGATCAGGAACCGGTCCTCGAACACCTTGCCGCGGAAATCGAGCCCCATCCGGCGGCGCAGGCCGCTGCGCGCACCGTCGCAGGCGATCAGCCAGGCGGCATGCAGGCGATAACGACCCTGGGGGCTGTCGATCTCCACCAGCACCCCGTCCTCGCCGGGCTCGATGGCGGTGACGCGGCTCTGGAACCGCAGCTCGATGGAGGGATGGGCGAGTGCCGCGTCGATCGCATATTCCTCGAAATAGTATTGTTGGAGATTGATGAAGGCCGGCATACGATGGCCCGATTCGGGCAGGAGATCGAAATGGTAGATTTCCCGGTCACGGAAAAAGACCCGCCCGGTGTTCCAGAGCACCCCCTTGCCGAGCAGGCGGTCGCCCAGGCCCAGCCGGTCCATGATCTCCAGCGTGCGCTTGGACCAGCAGATGGCGCGCGAGCCGAAGCTGACGGTATCGTCCTCGTCGAGCACCAGCACCCGGCGTCCCCGCTGGGCCATATCGAGGGCGAAGGCGAGGCCTACGGGCCCGGCGCCGACCACCACCGTTTCGTGTTCCGCGGGCTGCGGCGCGGTGGCATCCGGCGTCGGTCGGTAATCGTATCGGGGATAGTGGTAACTGCCCATTCCCGGCTCCCGGACAAGTGGCGATTTCGGCTCCTCCTAGCACCCGCCATGCAACCGGACCAGTCGAGGGGGAAAGCGGGCGGGATACGCACTTCACCCGCCGGCGGGCGCGTCCTGCACTTCGATCCCCAGCTCCTCCAGGATCCGTGCCGCGATCTCCGCCGGCGGCGGGGTGACGTCGAGAGTCAGCACATCGGGTTCCCCTTCCGGCGGTTCCAGGGTGGCGAGCTGGGAAGGCAGCAGGGAGGGCGGCATGTAATGGCCGCGGCGGGCGGCCATGCGTGCCGCCAGCAGCTTCGGATCGCCGGTCAGATGCACGAAGCGCAGCGGCCCGGCGCGCCGCAGCCGGTCGCGATAGGCGCGTTTGAGGGCCGAACAGGTGACGATGGCATGCTCGCCCCGCCCATGCCAGACGCGGATGTCCTCGGCGATGGCGGCGAGCCAGGGCCAGCGGTCGGCATCCTCGAGAGGGATGCCGCGGCGCATCTTTTCGACATTGGCCGGCGGATGGTAGCTGTCGCCCTCGGCGAACCGCCGGCCGGTGCGCTTCGCGAGCAGGCGGCCGATCGTGGTCTTGCCGGTGCTGGTCACGCCCATCAGCACGATGATGTCGGGCTCAG
>JALSRW010000653.1 GCA_026984595.1 Alphaproteobacteria bacterium | reverse complement strand
GCAGGCCCACCGACAATGCAAAATACTGTGAACGATTCCAGCGTAGCAACACCCGATAGTTGTCATAGACCAGAAACGCCGGTCCACCGGGACCATCCGGCAACAGCAGCGAGGCATCGAGGGCCACATCCGGCAGCGGCCGACCATCCATCCGCCGCACCCCCCGCCGCGACCAGCGTGCAAGCGAAGCCTTGTGGCCGAGGCCGATCCGTGCCTTGCCGACCGCCCGTGTCAGTCGCACCTCGCGCCCCCAGATGTACCGGCGATCCCAGCCCGAACGGCGCAGATAGTTGGCCATGGAAGCGAAAATGTCGGGCAGGCTGTTCCAGATGTCGCGCCGCCCATCGCCATCGGCGTCCACTGCATGCGCGAGGAATGTCGAGGGCATGAACTGCGGTTGGCCCATCGCTCCGGCCCAGGAGCCGTACATGTCTTCCACCGCGATGTGTCCCTGGTCGAGAATCTCGAGCGCGGAAAGCAGCTCCTTGCGAAAGAACGCCGCACGACGTCCCTCGAAGGCGAGGGTGGCCAGGGCAGCGATGACATTGAAGCGCCCCTTGAAGGCGCCGAAGCTGGACTCGATCCCCCAGAGCGCAACCAGCACGCGATCGGGGACCCCGTAACGTTCCCTGGTCGCCGCCAGCAGCCGCCGATGCCGCTGTCGCAGGCTGCTGCCGCGGCGGATGCGCTCGCTGCTGACCACCCGGTGCCGATACTCGGCAAAGGTGAGACGCCCTTCGGGTTGTCGCCGGTCGAGCTCGATGATGCGCGGCACCGGCGCCAGACCGGCCAGCGCCCGCTCGAGCGTAGTCGCACGGATCCCCCGGGCCCGCGCCTCGGCCCGCAACTGCCGCAGCCAGTCGTCGAAATCGCCATGGGCTGCCGCCGGCGGTATCAGGCCGGGAACGAGCGCGAGCGGAAGAAGCCCGAGAGCTCCGGCGAATCCTCTGCGTCCAAGCTGCATGCTGCGGCCACCGCTTCGTCAATCCCCGGTTATGGTATCAACGAAACCGCAGGCACTGAAGCCCCTATCCGCCGCCCGCCTGTCAGTAGATGACGGTACGGTAGCCGCGCCCCGCCCCCGTCTCCTGGAGGATCCACATCGGAGTGCCGTCGGGGGAAGAAACGGCTCCTGCACCGGTGCGTCCGGGTGAGAGCGGAGCCGCGCGCTGCTGCTGACAGGAGCCGGCAGCGGCGTCACAGGGAGCCACCACCACGACCCTGACATTGAGGGTGGCGGAGCTGCTGCCGGCGATCGCCGGCGCCGCACCCGGAACCGTCATCGCCAGAGCCAGGCACAAAGCACCGATCGGGCGCCGCAGCGCCCTTCCGTCCGACTGAGACATCGTTCTTCTCCCTACAGAGACCGTATCGCATACGGCCGCTCGAGGGAACCATAGCGCAGGCCGCGCGATCGGGGGTTACGAGCGGTTAACCGTGATCGCGCGCCAACGAGGGAGAAGTGCGATTTTTCAAAATGTTATGGAGATCACGAGCTGAGCCGCGTACTGCCCCGCAGGCACACCGGGCTGCGCGGGAACGACACCGTAGACGGTCAGGCGCTGTCGACCGCCGGCGGCGATACTCGTCTGTACCGGAACCCCGTTGCCCTGCCCGTCCCCCCATACCCGTCGGTAGGTGGCATCGGTGAACAGTTCGTATACGAGGCGACTGCCGCCCGGCCCGATCATCGCGCGCTGGCCGTTGCCGCTGCCGCTGAGAGCAACGCTCACGGTGGCCGCCTCGTCGCAGACGACATCGATGCGACCGGTGGAGAAGGTGACCCGGGCCACATCCACGGCGCCGAAGCTCACCGGTCGCGCATCGACCGTGCAGGCGGCATGGGCGGGAACCGCCAGCAGTCCGAAGCCCGCCGCGAGCAATCCGCGTCTCAGTCGCGTGCACATCGCCGTTCTCCGAGATCGGCCAGGAGATCCGCGGCATCGTAGGCGGGAATGGTGCAGCGGTAGAGGATCTCTCCGGCGCGGCCGAAGATCTCGCCGGTCGCGCCTTCCGGTCTACCGGTGACCTCGGCGAGACCGTCCCGTCCCACGAGGGCGACGACGGTTCTCTCGCGATCGGCGAGTTCGAGACCCGCCGGCAGAGGCTCGCCCAGCGGTCCGACCAGGCGTACCAGTGCCCGCGCCGCGAGCCGAACCTCGAAGGGGATCAGAATGCCCGCCCGGTCGTAGGGTACGGTCTCGACTTCGCCACGGGTGACCACTGCCCCGAGCGGCAGATCATCGAGCTCCACGCGCAGACGATTGACCTCGTAAGGCCGCAGGCCGGGGATCAGTAGCATGCCCTCCTCGTCGGTGCGCCCCACCTCACGATTGTCCAGGTAGACCCGGACATTGGCGAAACCGGGAAGCTGCACGAGGCCGAAGGCGCGACCGATGCGCCGGGTCAACGCCAGCCTGCCGTCGATGAACGCAACCGAACCGCTCACCCCGAGCCGCCCATTGGCATTGCCGTCGGTGAGCTCGAAATCGCCCGTCACCGCGCCCAGCCTGCCCTGGTATCCCGCGCGCGCATCGATATAGCGGGGATCATCGCCGAGCTCGGCGGCCAGACGATAGTCGAGGCCGAGATCGGTGGCCCCACGCGCCTGCCGGAACTGGGCGCGCCCCCGGGTGCGGCGATCACTCGCCTCGAGCCGGCTGGAGACACTCCGGTTGCCGGACAGCGGCAGCGAATAGGAGACGGTCACCGCCAGCTCCTCGTCGGGCTCGAACAGACGGGCCAGGTTGACGATCAGCGAGCCGGGGCCGAGCCGCAGCGAGTAGTTGCCGTTGACCGTCAGCGCGTCCTCCAGATCGACCCGTTCCTGATTGACGAGCAGCAGGCCGAGATGCCCATAGTCGCCGAGCTGCAAGCCCAATCCGAGCTGATCGGTGCGCCGCACTCCGCCGACATCGCCGAACTGCCGGAAGGCGCTGTCGGTGTACCGGGAACGAGCGCTGATACTGAAGCCGCGGCCGAGATATTCGTAGCTGAGTTGGCCGAGAAAGCCCGTCCCTTCGCCATCGTCGTGACTGACACCGGCCCCCGCGGTGACGGTCCCGAAGGTGCCGAGGCGAAAGGTGCCGCCGACGGCGAGGCTCTGCCGGCCGGGCTCGAGCTCGGCATGTGCTTCCCCGGTGAAGCTGTCGGAAAAACCGTAGCGATGCGTGGCCGCGGCCATGGGATCGCCATAGTCGAAGCTGTCTCGCCCGAAATCGCGGCGCAGAAACCCCGCCTCGTACGAGAAATCGTGCAGCCCGGCCCGCAGCAGGCGCGAGGACACATAGTAGCTCTGGGTGATGAGCTTCTCGCGGCCGAGCAGATCGGTCACCTTGAGCTGGATCTCGCCGGCTCCCGTCACCACCGGCACATTCGGGATGCGGAACGGGCCGGCCGGCACTTCCCCGGTGCTCCGTCGCACATTGTCGATCAAGACCTCGACCACCGAGGGCTGCTCGGCCAGACCGCCGATCGAAGGCAGCGGAAAGGTCACGAAGGAAGGATCGGTGGCGAAGTTCGTCGCGTACTGGATGCCGCCGAAACGTACCGGCCGGGCCATGGCACCGCCGCCGGTGAGACTGTCGCCGGCGCGGATGCTCTTGCGCTCCGTGGGCATGTCCTTGACGAAGCTGGTCTCCAGCCGGGTGACGTCGCGCCCGCCCAGAATATCGTCGAAGCGCAGGCTGCCCAGCACCACGCCGAGGTCGCCGAACACCCCCAGTTCGGCCAGCCCGTCGACGCGATCTTCGACATCCTCGCCGAGCGCATACAGGAAATCATAATCGAGAAAGGCCCCCGCGGCCGCCTGCGGCATGGGCTTCGGCGGCGCTTTCCGTTCCAGCGAGAAGGGCTGGAACTGTGCGGGCGGCACGGTGAGGACCAGGCGCAGGGCCGAACGGTCGAAGGTGAAGCGGGCGCCGGGGATGGCATCCAGGGGATAGAAGGGCATTCCTTGGAAGGTGAGGATCCGATCGCGCTCGATCCGGATCCGCCACCGCCGCAGCTCCTCGACCGGAGCGGCGAGACGTCCGCTCTCGGGATCCTCGATCAGATAGGCTCCCTCGCTTACCCGATTGCCGTTGAGCTCCACGGTGAGCAGCCATTCCCGCCACTTGTCCTCCTCGCGAAGCGGCAGATCGAGGGGATCCCGCCTGGGCGTGGGACCCGCGGCCGGTTCCGGAGAAGGATCGTCGGCCGTCGGCCGCGGTTCGCGTTCCGCCTCCTGCGCACCGACCCGCGCCGCCACGGGCAGCACGGGCGGTACGGCTCCGAGCCCGGCCGCCTCGAGCTTCTCGGGCAGCATGGCGGTCTGCCGCCACACCGCCGGCGGGACGACGGCGGGCGGCGGTGGGGGCAATCCCGCTTCCAGCGTCAGCGCGGCTGCGTCCGCCTTCCGTGAGGCGAGGGGCACCGGCGCCGCCGCGAGCCGGCGATGCCTGCGCAACAGCGCATCGAGCACGCGCCGGGCACCGGAGCCGACCGCTGCTCCTTCGAGCCCTGTCGCTGGAGCGGCCAACTCGCCGGCCATTTCGGAGCCGCTGCCCGTCTGCAGGATCGCAGCGAGAACGGCAACCGGAACCGCGAGACCGAGCCTAACTCCCTTCCACGGCGAGCGGGACCGAGATCGGACCACTTTGGCTTTCGGCCTCCAGGATGAAGCGACGCGCCCGGCGCACCCTTGCCGCCGGCAGACGCCAGACATGTTCGCCACCGGCCAGCACATAGGCGGCAGGCTCGGCGGGTTCGATCACCGCATCCCCCTCTTCCGCCCGCAGGCGCAGCCCGCGAATCCGGATATGGGCGTTGCCGGCGTTGTACAGGACGAGTTCGTATCCCCCGGCACCGCGGCGCAGGCGCCATTCGGGCCGGGGTCGAGCATCCTCCGGAGTGACGAACACCGGCAGGCTGAGTCGCAAGGTGAAACGCACCCCCCCGGTCTCCGCCCCGGCCTCCTCGGGGACCTCGGCGATCAGCAGCCGATAGGCCTCTTCCACACCGCCGGTGAACGGCTTGCGCAGCGCCACCCGGATCACCTGCCTCGCGCCGGGTGCGATGCGGAAGACGGAAGGGACCGCCAGCAGGTCACGGGTGGACTCGAGGGCGTCCGTGCGCAGCGGCCCGGTCCAGCGGAAGGTCTCGACCTGGACCAGCACCGGACGGTCGCCGTCGTTGCGCACTGCCACCGCGTCCGTCGTCGTCCCCGTCCCCAGGCTCAGCCGGGTAGGCGAGACGGAAAGCGCCGCCGCCACCACCGGTGCCGCGTCGAGCAGCACCGCGAGTACGACCAGAAATCGGAGCCAGAAATGCATGGTTCAGAACGTCAGGGTGATGTTGACGGTGTCGGTATAGGTTCCGGCCGGTACCGACTGGCCGCCCGGTATGCGCCCGAATACCTGGAGCGTCGCCTGACTTGCCAGGATCTGTCCGAGAAAGGCCTGCCCGCCTTCCCCCCAGATCTGGCTGCGGGACGGATCCCGATAGAGCTGATAGTCGAGAGTGTTGCCCGCATTGGCCATCCGCCGGGCGGACACCGAACCGGCGGTACCGCCATCCATGGCGATGGTCACCTGCCCCTCGCAGTTGGTGAGGACGATTTCGCCGACCCCGTCGAGATCGCCGGCCTGACCCGTGACATACTGTCCGAAATCGAGCGTGCCCCCTTCGATGGTGCAGCTACTGAGCACCGTAGCCGTGACCGTCAGCACAGCCGTTTCGGTTCCGGCCTTGGCCGCGGACGTCACCGCGAAAAGGGATATCACTCCAGGCAACAGCTTCCGTAGCTGTGCAACCCGCATCTGTGCCTCCGGCGGATAAACGGTTCGGAGATTTCAACTACCGAGCGATTATAACCTCGCGGAGTCTACTCTCAAGCGAAATATGGTCCCGGAAATGCCCCGCTCACGCACGTGTCACCGCCAGGCTACGCTCGACCATCGCGAGCAAGCTCGCGCGCGCTACCGGCTTGGTCAGATAGCCCGTCATGCCGGCGGCGCGACAGCGTG
>JALSRW010000652.1 GCA_026984595.1 Alphaproteobacteria bacterium | reverse complement strand
GCGCATCCAGATAGCGCCCGACCATGCTCCCGAGGGTAACGGCCGCCCGCGCCCGGGCCTCGGCCTTTTCCGCCTGGGGATCGAAGCCCGCTTTCGCCCGGCCCAGGATCTCGGCGGCCAGACGCCGCTCCTGTCGGAGCAGCTGCATCAGGGCCTCGCGGTCGAGCGATCCGAACTCGACGACGGTTTTATTATCCGACGCTCCGGTCACTCCGGCATCGGGTTTCGGAAAGATGGGCGGACGAGGTTGCTACAATCCTGCGCTGCGCAATACCTATTCTTTCAATCCACATCTCGCTTCTGCGATGACCTTGTAGGCCCATCGCTCGCCGCGCTTCACGCCAAACTCCTGAGAAATCTCGGTTAGGACTTTATCAACAATGGGTTTTAGTGATTTGTAGCATCCACTCTTCAAGAAAGCCGTCGCCAAGTCCGTCGCCCTTTCACGGATCTTGGCGTCAGATCGCTTCGCCTTATCGCACCTGTCAGTAGTCGGAGCACGTGCGAGCGGTTCGACATGGCTCACACCTGTCCACGTATCGAAGCGGCCCGCTCGATGCGCAGCCGTGATCGAAGGTGGGCAATCGTCCCTGTAGCTGGTGACTTTCTGACTTTCTGTCGGATCTCCGCTAAGTACCTGCTGGCTCGCGCGTCTTAATCGGTCGGCAAGGCTCTCGCAGGGCGCTTCCTGCTCCCTGTATGCGCGCACCCGACGCCTGGCTCTGCCCAAACGAAACTCGAGGGCGATCCTGTCTCGAACCACTTGCTCGCGGTGAACGACTTGTTCGAGCGCACGGACGAAACTCCGAAGATCGACCAGAGCACGCTCCGGATACGCGAACTTGCGGTGTCCAACGATTTTCTTCTGAAACGGACGCCCTTCATCTCGCCAGCGCTGACGCTCAAAGACATTGCTCGGGGGCTGGGCCTGCGTAGGAACGAACCAACCGCCGCGCGCGCGGACACGTCCGCTTTCGATCTCGGCGATCAACCACTCTCGGATCAAATCGGACGACCAGCCCTCGAGGTTTTCCTTGGCGTGCTTGGTCGCTTCGGAAAAGGTGATCCACTCATCGTCGGGGGTATCAGACATCGCGCCATCCGCTCGCGCATCCGCCAGGGAAAACGGGCGCGGCAGCCGGTGCGGATGTGGTCCCGGCGTTCGGTGATCAGCCTAGCCGCGCCCGGGGCAATCCTACACGAAAAGCGATCGGTTGCCGAGAAGATCGCTCGTAGGTTGAAACAATCCGACGGACCCATAGCGGCCAGCCCGCGCAAATGGCTGCACCGAGAAGCGAGCCAGCAAAGCGGCTTGGACGGGGGTTCGATATGGTGTGCCCCGCCGCTCCCGATAACTGAACGCCTGTGCTCGGGGAAGACAGTCCACCTCCAAAGGCGGTGTTCGTGCCCTACGAAAGAGTGCCTTCGTCGAGCCCGAGCTTCTTCGCGGCCGCGCTCATGCCGCCGACCCGAGCGAGGCGCCTGCGAAACAGCGAGAGCCAGGCATCGCGCTCCATAAGCGGGCCGGCATCGTCGGAGGCCAGAGCCTCGGCTGGATCGATCTCGATCCAGTCTGTTTCGCCGGCCACTACCGCTCGTACCCAGTTGCCGTCAACCGTGCAAAGCAGGATCACCGGTTCCTTGTCCAGCGATCCGAACCCAAAGGACAACTTCATCGCATGCACCTCCAACTTTCACAAGAATACATAATAGTAATGGCAGCGGCCGGTTAATGCGCGAGCCCTAGGATCCTTGTTGCCGACCCGCCTCCGGAGAGAGAACGCGACGGTTCCGAGAAGCATGGCCCTAGCGGTTCGCACGGCCCGTGCCCCGATTGTGTGCCCCGATTATCGGCACGGACAACCACAACCGGGGCACCAAAACTTTCATCCCGCTAGGGGGAACCCTGGTTATTCAATCTTCTAGCAATCCTCTAGCGGTCTCGTGCCCCGATTGCCCCGATTGCCCCAATTATTCGGAAACCCTATGGCCGTTATCGCGAAGGCCAACGCGCTTCCTGGCCGGCCTTCCTTCCGAAAACGTTGCCCACCCGCGTGCGGAAGATCGCTTTTCGGGGGGAATTTCGCGGGGGCGACAGGTGGTGGGATCCGGGGCGCGCGTTTTTCGACCCCCCGGCCGCCTGCGCCCATCGCCACGATCGCCCCCCCCGGGGGGTCTTTCGAGCCCTACGGAACGCCGCCCAGGGGCATTCGGCACCGAACCATCACCGGCACACGGCCCAGGCGCTTGCTTGGCGAGACAAAACGCCCGTGCGCCATGGCTCCGGAGTGAGAGCGGAGCTAGGTCCTGCCTGCCGATCCCTTGCCAGTTCCTTCGATCATCCGCTCCGGATCCCGCAGCATGGCCAGCTTAATGGCACCTTCGATGTCTTCCACTTGCGCGGGTTCGCACCCCCTGTGACGGTCGAAGTACATCAGACATCGCATCCAGACCAGTAGGTCCTCGAGCGTCTCGGCCCGAGTAGTAGCGAGCAGACGATACAGTTCGTGTATCAGACAGGCACAATCGTCTGCGAAGCCGCCACCCTCGTCGGCCCAACTCCGATTTTCGAGGTAAAGCAGAGCCGCTTCGACGGGCGCCTGCCTGCTCGCCGATGTCGCGGCCTCGCAACGCACGCGGGCGAGCCCCTCCAGACACTCTTGCCGGCCGAGCTCGTGGTAGGAGCGACCCGCGTCGTCGTCCGGCCCGTGTGGTCCCCGATGCTCCGTCACGGAGTAACCCCGCCCGCCTCGCTCGGAGCCGGGGTTCGCTCTTGTCCTCCTCTGCGAACGGCTTCGGTCATCGCCCGCAGATCGCGGGTCACCGACAGCATGAGGACACTCTCGATGTTGGTCACGTCTGCCAGCTCCAAGCCATAGTCGGCGTCTCCGACCATCAGACATTCCATCTTCGCGATCATCCCCTCCGGAGACGAGGCCGGCGTGCGTACGAGCAGCCATTCGAGCTCATGCTTGAGTTCGCAGTGCTCGACGGCACTGTCGCCGTTCGGGTCCTTCCAATAGTGCCGTTCGAGATAGGCCAGCGCTCGACCGATCCGTGCCGCTGCGCACGGCAGGGACGCAGCTTCCTGACGCACACGGGCGAGCCCCTCCAGGCATTCCTGCCGGCTCACAACGCGTTCCTGTGGCCACCTCCGACGCGTCTCCGCTCCCGCTCGATCCTGTGCCATCGCTTCCTCCTTCTCCTCCTCTCGCTCGACGACGACCATCCGAGGACGCCGCCCTTCCGGGCTCGACCGGCCTTTCCGGTTCCGCTTCACCGCACGAACGACAAGGGGACGACTTTTGCCGGCCGTTCCGCGGTCACGGCCGCCACATGTTCGCCCCAAAGGGTGAGGGCCTGCCGCTTCTCCTTCGCGTAGACCGCGCGGTTGTAGATCCCGGCGACGCCGGCCCGCACACCGGACAGGTGATTGAGCACCGCCTCCACCACATGCGGCAGCGTGCCGAGCTCGGCGAGCCGCGTCGCCACCGTGCGGCGAATGTCGTGCAGGATCCACGGCCGCATCGGCGCAACGTCTGTGGGATCGCGCCCCGCCGCTTTGGCGGCCTTGCGTCGGTCTTCGAGGATGCGCGCATCGAGCCTCTTCTTGCCGCCCGACCAGGCCTGATAGCCCGTCCGCTCGCCGCTGCCGAAGACGAGATCCCGGCCCGCGAGCCGCGGCACCGCTTCCAGCACGGCCCGCGCCTGGAGCGAAAGGGGCACCTCGTGCGGTCGCCCGTTCTTGGTGCGCTCCGCCGGGATGCGCCACAGGGTGCGCTCGGCGTCGAGCTCCGACCAGCGCATGCCGGCGACTTCCTCGCGCCGCTGACCGGTGAGGATCAGCAGTCGGACGATCGCGTCGTAGGCGCCCGACCCTCCCGTCGCGTGCCAGATCTCCCGTATCTCCTCGTCGTCCAGGACACGATCGCGGGCGCGTTCGCGGGCCGGCTTCGGGAGCCCGACGAGAGGATTTCCTTCGACGAGACCCTGGGCCATCGCCCAGGACCAGAAGGCCGACAAGGCGCCCCGTGCCCGGTTGGCGGTGATCCCGCCCCGTTCCCGCGCGAGCTCTTCCAACACCGCCGCGATGTCGGCGCGCACGATCTCGGCCAGGGCCAGGCCGTGCAACGGCCGCCAGTAGCGGAGCAGATAGCGCTCGAACTCGGCGACGGAGCGCGCCGAAAGCTCCCGTCGCACCCGCGCATCCAGATAGCGCCCGACCATGCTCCCGAGGGTAACGGCCGCCCGCGCCCGGGCCTCGGCCTTTTCCGCCTGGGGATCGAAGCCCGCTTTCGCCCGGCCCAGGATCTCGGCGGCCAGACGCCGTGCCCGCTCCGGCGGCGTCGTTTCGCGCTTGCCGAGGGTGATCCGCCGCGTTCGCGCTCCCATACGGTACTGCGCGATCCAGACGGCGGAGCCGCCGGCCCGCAGCCGGAGGCCGAACCCGCGCAGTTGTTCGTCCCAGTAGATCTGCTCGCGCTTGCCTTCCGGGAGGGTGAGTTTGGCGACCGTTCGAGCGGTGAGCTTGACCATGGCGGACCACCTTCGGCGCGGTGCTGGGAAGCGTATGGGAAGCGGAAACGTGCTTCCCAATGCTTCCCAGCGATCCCTTACGACCCCATAGCACAGAAGGCGCTGTAGGAATAGTGCTTGCGTTTGAACTGTCTAGGGATCCCCTGATCCTTCCTGATCCGCTAAGCCCTCTAATTTGGGAGCAGAGGGTCGGCGGTTCGAATCCGCCCGCCCCGACCAGGGAAAGCGGTCGCCCGGCGGACCATGCTTCGCGATCGGCATCGGCGGTGCGCTGGCGGAGCTGGCACCCGATCCACCGCCGCTGTTCCTCGGACAGGAGCTCACCCCCAGTTCGCGTCGGCTCCTGCTCGAGAACCGCATGCAGGCGGGGATCGCCGGCGATGCCGCACGGGAAATGCGCTGGAGTTGCGAGCAGCTCGGGTGCCGGCGCGTCGGCATGCCCGATCCGGCCCTGGTCCCGCAGCAGTCGCCGCGCATCGTGACGCGCGAGAACCTCGACGGAACCCTGCCCCGGTAACCGCGGTCGGGTGCCCCCTTCTCCGGGGAGCCTCCGGCGGCGGCACGCTGTTGCGGACCGGGCACGAGCGCGCCCCGAGCGGTCGCCGCCCGGTGCGCGCCCGCGGGAGCGAACCTCGTCGGCGAAGGCGGCGGTGATCGGCCGGGTGGAGGAAGGCGCACCCGGGCGGGTACCGCCCGAATCCCGGTTCGGCGAGGCGCGGCCGCTCGACATGGCGAGCGGCTCCCGCGCATCCGCTGAGCCCGCGCGCAGCGCTTCATCCCGCGGCGAGCTGGGCCTCGAGCCCCTTCAGATCCCCGAGCACCCAGAGATCGCGGATCCGCTCTCCCCGAAAGGTGAAAAGGGCGGCACCGGTCCAGCGAACCCTCCTGCCGGTGGGCGGGTAGCCCATCACCTCGCCCCGGTGCAGGCCGCCGAAGGTCATCCGCGCGAACACTTTGGGCGGCGCGCAGAGCAGATCCTCGATGATGCAGCGATAGTCACCGAAGGCACGGTGCACCGATTCCAGGTACGCGACGAAGCCGGCCCGCCCGAGAGTCTCGGCTCCGAGGGAGCCGCGAAAGCGGATCTTCTCGTCGAGGAGTTCGGGCAGCAACCCGAGCTCGCGCCGGTTCCACACCGCCTCGTAGAATGTCCGCACCTGCCCGGCGAGATCGGCCATCGAGCCGCGAGCCCCCCGGCCTCAGGAGGTGGGGCCGATCTGCCAGCTCTTCTCGAAGTGTCGATCGGAGCTGTCCTCGACCACCACCTCGATGCGGCCCTCGGCCGGCGGCACGAAATCGAACACCAGGGTCGGATCCTCGGACAGGGAGATGTCGCCGTCCACGGAAAGGAGCGGCCGCCCATCGAAGCGGATGTCGATCTTCGTCACATAGTCGGGCGGAATCCAGTTGCGGGTGAGCTGGTCGATCTGCAGCCCGGTATAGTTGGGATGGCCGATCTTGAGCTTGGCCCGCAGCGGCGTCCCCGCC
>JALSRW010000651.1 GCA_026984595.1 Alphaproteobacteria bacterium | reverse complement strand
CCGCAGATCGTCGGCCGCCCGCTCCAGCAGGAACAGGATGCGGGCATCGCCGTAATCGTAGAACAGATCGCTGGGATCGGTGGCGGTCTGCTCGCGGAAGCGGGAGATCGCCAGTTCCAGCACCGCTTGGATGGCGTCGAGGGAACGCGAGGGGGTGGCGAGCAGGGTCGATTCGAGCTCCTCGAGCTGGCGGTCGATCTGCTCGATCTCCCGTTCCACGTCGCAGAGGCCCGACTCCGCCTCGGCCCGGTCGAGATCGTCCATCATCGCCTGGATCTCCCCGGCCGACATGCCCACGAGCTGGAGCGGCGCGAAGGTCCATTCCGGCAGGCTGCGGCGCAGGCGATCCTGGCGGTCCGCGAGGATCTGGCGGCGACGCTGGAGGTCGGCTATGCGGCGCACTACGAGGATCGTGCTGGCGATCACGGCCATCGTACCCACTCCTTTCGTCCGGGGCGCTTTATTTGTGTCGGAGCGACTCCGTCTCTCCTGTGTGTGTTAACCTGTCCTTCATTCTGTCCCCTGTCAATCTTCTATTTGAAAAGATAAGACATCATCTTGGGCAAAAACTGTATAAAATTTTATTGGTCTTTGCGATGGCGGGCCGCGCTCCGGCTCGTCGAAAGGACGAGAAGTCCGAGCGAATGTTGCACCGCAGGTTTCTTTCGCCCACCGCCGGCCGCCCACGCACGCGATGGCCGCGCATGCCTCTGGTCTCGGACCCCGCCTCCCGCTATCTTCGGGGGTGCCAGAATCTCCGGACACGAGGGAAGGCGGGGCAGCGATCTTGCAGCAGAAAGAGACGAACGGCCCGGCGCAGGCCGGCGGGGCGCCGCACGAAAGCGGGGAAGCGCGCCCCCATTCGCCGCTGGTGGCGCGCCTTCGCAACTATCTGCTGGCCGGCATCATCGTCACCGCGCCGATCAGCATCACCTTCTTCATCGTCTGGCAGGTGGTCGATTTCTTCGACGAGACGGCCAGTACCCTGATCCCTTCGCGCTACAACCCGGAGACCTATCTGCCGTTCAGCATGCCGGGGCTGGGCTTCGTCCTCGTGCTGGCGCTGATCACCCTGGTGGGCTGGTTCACCGCCAGCCTGCTGGGCCGCAGCATGATGCGCTTCGGCGAACGCGTCCTCCACCGGATGCCCGTGGTGCGCAGCATCTACGGTACCCTCAAACAGATCTTCGAGACCGTGCTGGCGAATTCCTCGCGCTCCTTCCGCGAGGTGGTGCTGGTCGAATATCCGCGCCGCGGACTGTGGGCGATCGCCTTCGTCACCGGGCCGACGCGGGGCGAGGTGGGGGAGGTGATGGGCGGGGAGGAGCTGGTCAACGTCTTCCTGCCGACCACCCCCAACCCGACCTCCGGCTTCCTGCTGTTCGTGCCGCGCCGCGATCTCGTACATCTCGCCATGAGCATCGAGGAGGGCATGAAGATGGTGATCTCGGGCGGCATCGTGACACCGCCCGGACCCGAGCGCGCGCCGGTACCGGTGGCCAGCGCCCCCGGCCAGCCGGTGCCCGCCACCGAGCTAGCCCGCACCGAGTAGACGCGCCGCCTCGGCGTAGCCGAACAGCTCCAGCAGGAGACGCAGCGCCCGGCCGCGGGGGCCGGTCAGCCGCGGATCGGCCGCCAGCACGCTGCGCGCCTCCTCGGCGGCGAGACGCAGCAGCGTCTCGTGACGGGCGAGATCGGCGAAGCGGAATTCGGGCAGCCCGCTCTGGCGCACTCCCAGCACCTCGCCCGGGCCGCGGAGCCGCATGTCCTCCTCGGCGATGCGGAACCCGTCCTCGGTCTCGCGCAGAAGTCGCAGCCGCGCCCGGGCGGTGGCGGAAAGCGGCGGACGATAGAGGAGCAGGCAGGAGGCCGGCCGATCGCCCCGTCCCACCCGGCCGCGAAGCTGATGGAGCTGGGCCAGACCGAAGCGCTCCGCCTGCTCGATGACCATCAGGCCGGCCTCCGGCACATCGACCCCCACCTCGACCACCGTGGTGGCCACCAAGAGCCGGATGCGGCCCGCCGCGAAATCGCGCATCGCCTTCTGCTTGGCGGCCTTGGCCAGACCCCCGTGCACCAGCCCGACGGTATCCCCGAAACGCTCGGCGAGCATCGCATGACGTGCCTCGGCGGCGGCCACCTCGCCGCTCTCGGCGGCGCTCACCGCCGGGCAGATCCAGTAGCCCCGTTCGCCGCGCGCGAGCGCCCGCCCGACCGCCTCCACCACCTCCTCGAGGCGGGACAGGGATACCGCCCGGGTGGTGACCGGCTTCCTGCCGGCCGGCTTCTCCTCCAGCCGCGAGCCGGCGATGTCGCCGTACCAGCAGAGCAGCAGGCTGCGCGGGATGGGGGTGGCGGTCAGCAGCAGCAGATCGGCGGCGCCGCCCTTGGCCACCAGCGCCAGACGCTGGCCGACCCCGAAGCGGTGCTGCTCGTCGATCACCACGAGACCGAGCCGGGCGATCTCGACATGGGGCTGGACCAGCGCCTGGGTGCCGACGCAGAGCCCCAGCGACCCGCTCGCCAGGCCCTGGACGACCCGTCGCCGGGCGGCCGGCGGCTCGCGCCCGGTGAGCAGCCCGACCTCGAGGCCGAGGGGGGCCACCAGCGTTCCCAGCACGGCGGCGTGCTGCCGCGCCAGGATCTCGGTGGGTGCCATCAGCACCGCCTGATGCCCGGCCTCCACCGCCGTCAGCATGGCCAGAAGGGCCACCAGCGTCTTGCCGCTGCCGACATCGCCCTGCAACAGCCGCATCATCGGTGCCGGCGCCGCCATATCCTCGCGGATCTCGGCGAAGGCGCGGAGCTGGGCAGCGGTCGGCCGGTAGGGCAGGGCTTCGAGCAGCCGCTGCGAGAGGCTGCCATCGCCGACCAGAGCCCGCCCCGCCTCCCGCCGGCGGCGCATGCGCACCATGGCCAGAGCGAGCTGCAGCGCCAGCAGCTCGTCTAGGGCCAGCCGCTGCCGTGCCGGCGCGCACGGATCCCCGAGCGGGACCGCGCCCCTGTGCAGGGCGCGCAGGCTTTCGCCGAAGGAGGGCAGGGGGATGCCGGGCAGCACATCGGGGCGGTGCCATTCCGGCAGATCCGGCAGGCGCTCGAGCGCCCTTCCCAGGAGCCGACGGAGCTGGCCCTGGCCGAGCTCGGCGGTCAGCGGATAGACGGGCAACCGGTCGGGGATCCGCCCGGCGCCGCCCCCGAGCGGCTCGGGGTGGACCATCTGCAGCCGCTCGCGCCATTGCTGCAGCCGGCCGTGCACCAGGAGCCGCCGGCCCTCGGCGAAACGTTCCTCGAGCCAGGCCCTGCGGGCATTGAAGAACACGAGATCGACGGCCTGGCCGGCGGCCCGGGCGGCGATCCGGTAGGGGCTGCGGCCGAAGCCCGGCCGGTGGCGCAGGATCTCCACCTCGAGCGCGACATCGGCGCCGATGTCGGCAGCTGTGAGTTCGCTGCGCGGCGCGAGGTCCAGCAGGCCGCGCGGCAGGTGGAACAGGAGATCGAGAACCCGCGGCTGTTCCCGTCCGAGGAGACGGGCGAGGCGACGGGCCAGTGCCGGGCCGACCCCCTGCAGCGAAGAGAGCGGGGCGAACAGGGGGAACAAGCGGGGATCGCGGCCCTCGCGCGGGCCTGCAGTGGCCTTGGCCCTGCCCGCGACATCCGCTAGACCCCTCGACACCTCGCCCGCATCGCCCATCTTAGAAAGCAGTACTGCCCGAGCCGATGACCGAAGAGCCGATCACCCTGCGTCGCAAGCGCATTCTCCACCGAAGCCGCTATCGCGGCTGCCTCGAATGCGACCTCCTGCTGGGACGCTTCACGGCACGGTATATCGACCGACTCGACGATGTCGAGCTCGGCCAGCTCGAGGCCCTTCTCGAGGAGAAGGACCGGGACATCCTGGCCTGGTACACGGGCCGCGATCCGTTGCCCGCGCGGCACGACAACCGGGTCTTCGCCCTGCTTCGCCGTTTCGAGATCCCGACGTGACCACTGCCGACGGCCCCGCCGTTCCCGCCCCCGCCATCGACCGGTGCGAGCGTCCGCCGCGCACGCGCGTGGCGCGCTGCCTCGAAGGGCTGGAAGGGCGCTTTCTGGCCGAGCTGGCGGCGCAGAGCCGAAGCGGCGTGCTCCATGTCGCCCGCGACGCCCAGCGCCTGGCCTTCGTCCGGGCGATGGTCCGCTTCTTCGCGCCGGATCTCGAGATCCTCGAATTTCCGGCCTGGGACTGCCTGCCCTACGATCGGGTATCGCCCCAGCGCGAGCTGATGGCCGCCCGTCTCGCCACCCTGGCCGCCCTCGCGCGCGAGCCCCGCCGCCCGCGTCTGGTGATCGCCACCGCCAATGCCCTCCTGCAGCGGGTGCCGCCGGCGGAAGCGCTGGCGGGTGCCTGGCTCGATCTCGTTTCCGGTGGCGCCCTGGAGCGCGAGGCACTGGTGACCTTTCTCGAGCAGAACGGCTACCGGCGCACCGGCACCGTGGTCGAGCCCGGCGAATATGCGGTGCGCGGCGGCATCGTCGATATCTATCCGAGCGACCGCGAACAGCCGGTGCGGGTCGATTTCTTCGGCAACACCGTGGAGACGCTGCGGGCCTTCGATCCGGTCACCCAGCGCTCGCTGTCGCGCATCGACCGGGTCGCCCTGCAGCCGGTCAGCGAGGCGCTGCTGAATGCCGCCACCATCGCCCGTTTCGCCGATCGCTATCTGCAGGAGTTCGGTGCGGTCAGCGACGATCCGCTGTTCGAGGCGGTCCGTTCGGGGCGCAGCTTTCCGGGCATGGAGCACTGGCTGCCGCTCTTCTACGAGCGTCTCGACAGCCTGTTCGACTATCTGCCCGAAGAGGTGCCGGTGGTGATGGGCCATCTCGCCGAGGAGGCGATCGCCGCCCGCCATGCGATGATCGGCGAGCATTACGAGGCACGCCGCCGGCCCGATCCGGCGAGCCGCGGCTTCGGGACCGCTCCCTACCGGCCGCTGCCCCCCGAGCGTCTCTATCTCGACGAGCAGAGTCTCTCCCGCCGCCTCGCCGGACGGCCCCTGTTCGAACTGTCGCCGCTGGCCGCACCGCCGGTGCCGACGGCCGGGGTGGATCGGGTGCTGGATCTCGAGGCCCGGCCTGCCCGCGATTTCGCCGCCGAGCGTGCCGACCGCCGGGTCAACCTGTTCGACGCCATCCTCGGATATCTCGAGCAGCTCCGCGAGGAGGGGCAGCGGCCGGTGATCGCCTGCTCCGGCGAAGGGGCGCTGGAACGGCTGCGCCAGGTGCTGCGCGATCACGGGCTCGAGGGCGATTCCCGCATCGAGCATCTCGGCGAGCTGGCCGGAAACGGCGTGGCCTTCACCGTGCTGCCGCTGGAGCACGGCTTTCTCGCGGACGGGCTGTGTCTCCTGGGCGAGCAGGACCTCCTCGGCGAGCGCATGGTGCGTCCCGCCCGGCGCCGACGGCGCGCCGAGGAGGCGATCACCGAGCTCGGCGCGCTGCGCGAGGGCGATCTCGTGGTCCATGCCGAGCACGGCATCGGCCGCTTCGAGGGGCTGGTGACGCTGGAGATCGCGGGGGCGCCCCACGATTGTCTGAAGCTGGTCTACCAGGGCGGCGACCGGCTGCTGCTGCCGGTCGAGAATCTCGACATCCTGAGCCGCTACGGCAGCTCCAACCGGGAAGTCCAGCTCGACCGTCTGGGCGGTGTCGGCTGGCAACAGCGCAAGGCGCGGGTGAAAAAGCGCATCCGCGAAATGGCCGAGGAGCTGATCCGGATCGCCGCCGCCCGCGCCTTGCGCAAGGCACCGGCGCTGCGGCTGCCCTTCGGCCTGTACGAGGAATTCGCCGCCCGTTTTCCGTTCGAGGAAACCGAGGACCAGCTACGGGCCATCGAGGCGGTGATGGAGGATCTGGCCTCGGGCCGGCCGATGGACCGGCTGATCTGCGGCGATGTCGGCTTCGGCAAGACCGAGGTGGCGCTCCGGGCCGCCTTCGTCGTCGCCATGTCCGGCAAACAGGTGGCGGTGCTCTGCCCGACCACCCTGCTGGCGCGCCAGCATTTCCAGGTGTTCCG
>JALSRW010000650.1 GCA_026984595.1 Alphaproteobacteria bacterium | reverse complement strand
ACCAGACTGCGGCTGCGGCGCTCGAGCTCGACGATCGTGCCGATATCGCCGTTGTAGACCTCGCGCTGATAGTCGTTTTCGGTCTGCATCACCTTGTCGCCGAGGGCGAAGCGGAGACCGCGATGCTCGATCATTGCCGCAGGCTCGGGATTGAGTCGCTGCTGCAGGAGCCGATTGAGCTCGATGGTACCCAACAGCCCGCGGTTGGTCGGACAGAGCACCTGGAGCTGCCGCACGGCGTCCAGACCGAAGCGCTCGGGCACCCGTCTGGCCACCAGTTCCAGCAGCAGCTCCCGGGCCTGTTCGGCCCGATCGAAACGGACCCCGAAACAGTCGCCGACCCGACCGTCACGGGAAAAGCGCGGCGGCAGGCCGCGATTGACGCGGTGGGCACCGACGACGATGCCGCTCTCCTCCGCCTGGCGGAAGATTTCCATGAGGCGTGCCACCGGCAACCGGCCGCTGGCGATGAGATCGGCCAGCACCTGGCCGGGGCCGATCGAGGGGAGCTGGTCCACGTCACCCACCAACAGCAGGGCACAGCGGGAAGGCAGTGCTGCGAGCGTCGCCTGCATCAGCGGCAGATCGACCATCGAAGCCTCGTCGACCACCAGCAGATCGAGCTCGAGGGGACGGTCACGACCGCGGCGGAAGCCGCGCCCGGGCTCGGCTTCCAGCAGACGGTGCAGGGTCGAGGCCTCGTGCCCGGTGCTTTCCGACAGGCGGCGGGCGGCGCGCCCGGTGGGCGCGGCCAGGGCGATCGCCAGGTCGCGGCCGGCCAGACCGCGGAGAAAGGCACGTACGAGCGTGGTCTTGCCGGTGCCCGGTCCGCCGGTGAGGATGGTGATCTTGTGCCCGAGCAACTCCACGAGCACGGTTTTCTGGCGCGCCGAGAGCTCGAGTTCGAGGGCGCGCGAAGCCTCGCGCAGGGCCGCCCCGGCGTCGAGCGGATGCCACGGCGGCAGGCCCGCCCCCAGGCGTTCCAGATCGCGGCCGATATCGGCTTCGGCCCGGTCGAGTTCGGGCAGCAGCAGATAGGCGAGAGGTCCCGTGCGCCGGCACACCAGCCGGCGATCCGCGAGAGCGGCGGCCAGCGCCTCCCGGAACCCGCCGACATCGCTGTGCAGGAGCCCGGCCGCCGCCTGCAGCAGGGCCTCTTCCTCGACCGCGCTGTGCCCTTCCTCGGCCGCCCGCCGCAGCGCCTCTTCGAGGGCCGCCAGTTTGCGCACCGGCGCATCCTCGGCGATCCCCAGCCGCCGCGCCACCGCATCGGCGGTGGCGAAGCCGATGCCGCGCACGCTGCGCACCAGGCAGTAGGGATCCTCGCGCACCCGCGCGACGGTGGTCTCGCCGAACGCGTCGAGAACGGCCCGCGCCCGGCGGGCACCGAGGCCGTGGTGCTGCAGAAACAGAAGGGCCTCGCGCTCGGCGGCGCGCTCCTGCCAGGCACGACCGATGCGGGCGGCCATCCTGCGGCTGATCCCCCGTACCTCGGCCAGCTTCTGCGGGGCCTGCGCCAGGATGTCCGGCAGCCGGTCGCCGAAGCGGGCGAGAAGCCGCGCCGACAGACGCGGTCCCAGGCCCTTGACGATGCCCGACCCCAGATATTCGGCGACGGTTTCGGCGGTGCGCGGAGCCAGCGGGGTGACGGAGGAGACCCGAAGCCGGGTGCCCCAGCTCCGGTCCTGCTCGAGCGTGCCTTCGGCGCGGATGCTCTCGCCGACATCGAAACGGGCGAGATCACCTGCCAGGACCAGCGGCGGTCCGCCGTCGCCGGGGCGCAGGCTGAGCAGGGCGAAACCGTCGGCCGGCCGAGCGAACAGCACCCGTTCGACGACGCCGGAAATGCGGACACGCTCGCCGGTCGCCGACCGTCGACCACCTTCACGCGGTCCGCCGTCAGCAGCCGACATCGCCACTCACACCCATGTGTATCGCTGGCGACAAAAAATGCGCCGCGCTGTCATGGTATTGTTGCATTCTGCGGACAATATCTCTAACGGCGCCCATCACGCGGTCGGGAGTGGTGTCATGGCAGAGCGCGCGGACGGCAATGGCAGAGGTGCGGCGTTCGCCCTCGACACGAAGGTGATCGGGCATCGTGGGGCGGCCGCCTATGCGCCCGAAAACACCTTGGCCGGACTGCGGGAAGCCGGGCGCCGAGGGTGCCGCTGGGTGGAGATCGACGTGCGCCTTACCCGTGACGGCGTTCCGGTGCTGATGCACGATCCGGCGCTGGAGCGGACCACCAGCGGTCGCGGCGAGCTCAACACGCACGATGCTGCGAGCGTCGCTCGCCTCGACGCCGGAGGCTGGTTCGGCGAGAGCTTCCGTGACGAACCGCCGCCGCGTCTCGAGGAGGCACTCGATCTGCTCGGGGAGCTGGGGCTGAAGGTCAATCTGGAGGTCAAGCCGACGATGGGTTCGGCCCGCGCCAAGGCGGAGGCGGTCGGCCGGACGTTGCGCGCCGATCGGCGTCGCCGCGAGGTGGTCCGGGTCATCTCCAGTTTTTCGGAGGAGATCCTCGAGGGGTTGCGCGAGCTGCTTCCCGAGGTTCCACGAGGGCTGCTCCTGCGGCGTCCCGAAGGCGACTGGCCGGCGGCCCTGCGCCGCCTGCGGTGTGCTTCGGTTCATCTCTGGCACGGAGCGCTCGAGCCGGAAGTGATCGCGACCGCCAGGCGCGAAGGCGTCAAGGTGCTGGCCTTCACCGTGAACTCGCCGGAACGTGCCCGCGAGCTCTTCGCTCTCGGGGTCGATGCGGTGATCACCGACGTGCCCGACCGCATCGCCGAAGTGGCGGTCTCTCAGTAGCGGCGCAGAAGGCCCACCAGCCGGCCCTGGATCTTGACCTGGTGGGGACCGAAGATGCGCGTCTCGTATTCCGGATTGGCGGCCTCCAGTGCGATCGACGCGCCCCGCCGGCGCAGGCGCTTGAGAGTGACCTCGCGATCCTCGATCAGGGCCACCACGATCTCCCCGTTGTCGGCGGTCTCGCTGCGCCGGATCACCACATAGTCGCCGTCGAGGATACCGGCACCGACCATCGAATCGCCGACCACCTGCAGCACGTAATGCTCGCCCTCGCCGAGGAACATGCCCGGCACCTCGATCACCGTGCTGCTGTCGCTCAGCGCCTCGATCGGGGTACCGGCGGCGATCCGCCCGTAGAGGGGAAGGCGAGTGCTGTCCTGGACCCCGGCCAGCGCCCGTCTGCCGCCATTGCCGAACAGACCGCGCACGACATTGCCGCTGCCGGCCAGCTCGGCCGCGGCCCGGGCCATTTCCAGCGGCGGCTTGAGAACCTCGATGGCCCGCGCCCGATAGGCCAGCCGCCGGATGTAGCCGCGCTCCTCGAGACCCGAGATCAGGCGGTGGATGCCGGATTTGGAACGCAGACGCAGCGCCGCCCGCATTTCGTCGAAGGAGGGAGGCACGCCGTGCTCCTGCATGTATGCGTAAATGAAGCGGAGCAGCTGCAGCTGACGCTGGGTGAGCACGCCTCTCTCCCCGGGGAATTGTCCGGTAAAACCCGGCGATGTTCTAGTTTAGTTCTCTTCTCCGGTCAAGCGAAAACTGGTCGCAGCGGCGGCTCAGACGGCCAGTGCCCGGGCGATCTCGATGATCTCCACCTCCTCGCCGGCGGGCCTGGCGGGATCGTGGGGCGGGCGGCGGATCAGCAGATCCGCATGGGCGAAGGTGGCGAACATCGAGCTGTCCTGGCGGCTCGCGGGCTCCACCAGGAGCTCCCCCTCGGGGCTGCGCTTCCAGCGCCCGCGCATGTAGTCCTCGCGCTCGTCGTTGGCGTCGAGCGAAACGGCGAGACGGGCACGGCCGATCGGGAGATCGGTCGGGCGGCCGAGACTTCGCAGCAGGGCGGCGCGCAGAAAGACGATGGCGCAGACCGCGGCCGAGACCGGATTGCCGGGCAGGCCGAGGAACGGGATCTCGCCGAACCGTCCGAACATGAGCGGTTTGCCCGGGCGCATGGCGATCTTCCAGAAGGCGACCTCCAGGCCCCGTGCGGTCAGGGTTTCCTGGACCAGATCGTAGGCACCCACCGAGGCGCCACCCGAGGTTATCACGAAATCCGTATCGCGGGCCTGATCCAGGGCCCGCATCAGATCCTCCGGGCGGTCGCGGGCGATGCCGAGATCGAGAGGTGCACCGCCCCAGCCAACGACCATCGCCGTCAAGGTGGGATTGTTGGAGCTGACGATGCCGGCCGGTCCCGGGGTCTCGCCCGGCCAGACCAGCTCGTCGCCGGTGGCCAGGATGGCGACCCGCGGCCGCCTTCGTACCGGCAGCCAGGCATGGCCCATGGCGGCAGCCAGACCGAGGGCCCGGGCATCCAGCAGATGGCCGCCGGCCAGCCCCTTCCAGCCGGCTTCGAAATCGAGACCCGCGGGTCGCACGAACTTGCCCGGCGGCAGAGCCACCAGGGCGCGGACGATGTCGTCGGAACGCTCCGCCCGCTCCTGCACGAGGATGGCATCGGCGCCTTCGGGAAGGGGCGCGCCGGTGAAGATCCGCACCGCCTCACCGGGGCCGAGCCGCCCCTCGAACACGCGTCCGGCCGGCACCTCGCCGATCACCCGCAGCGCCGCCCCGGGCTCGCGCAGATCCTCGCTGCGCACCGCATAGCCGTCCATCGCCGAAACCGGCAGCGGCGGCTGGCTGCGCCTGGCTCGCAGATCCCGCGCCAGCACCCGGCCGTGCGCCGCCGGCAGGGCCACCCATTCGTACGGTACGGGCTTCACCGCCTCGAGGATGCGCGCCCGCGCCTCGGCCACCGGGAGCATTTCAATCCTCCGCCCGATATTCCCCGGAGCGGCCGCCGGCCTTGTGGAGGAGGCGGATGTCGGTGATCCGCATGCCCCGGTCGACCGCCTTGCACATGTCGTAGACGGTGAGTGCGGCCACCGAAACCGCGGTCAGCGCCTCCATTTCCACACCGGTGCGGGCGGTCACCCGGCAGGTGGCCTCGATGCACACCGCACTGGCCTCCTCGTCCAGGGACAGGGCCACTTCCACCGAGTCGAGCGGCAGAGGATGGCAGAGGGGGATCAGATCGGGGGTGCGCTTGGCGCCCATGATGCCGGCGAGCTGGGCGATCCCCAGCACATCACCCTTGCGGAAGCCGTGCGCCCGGATGCGCTCCAGGGTCGCGGGCGCCATCACCACCCGGGCGCCGGCGGTGGCGGTGCGGGCGGTGGGCGGTTTGGCCGAAACATCGACCATCACCGCATTGCCCTCGGCATCGAAATGGGTGAATTCCTTCATGCCGCGGCACTCCGGCCGAGCAGCCGGCGGGTGGCGGCGACCAGATCCGGCTCGCGCATCAGCGATTCCCCGACCAGGAAGGCGCGGGCACCGGCCTCGCGCAGGGAAAGAAGGTCGGCATGGCGCGAGAGGCCGCTCTCGGCCACCACCAGACGGTCGGCGGGCACCAGCGGCGCCAGCCGCCGGCCGGTATCGAGATCGACCTCGAGGGTCTTGAGATCGCGGTTGTTGATGCCGATCACGGTGGCACCGAGCTTCATCGCCCGCTCCAGCTCGGCGGCATCGTGGATCTCCACCAGCACGTCCATGCCGAGGGCATGGGCGGCGGCCATCAGCTCCGCCGCGAGCCCGTCCTCCACCGCCGCCAGGATGACGAGCACCGCATCGGCGCCGATCGCCCGCGCCTCCACCACCTGATAGGGATCGAGGGTGAAGTCCTTGCGCAGCACCGGCAGGCCGACGGCCCCGCGGGCCGCCTCCAGATGGCGGTCCGTACCCTGGAAATGGGCGGTCTCGGTGAGCACCGAGAGACAGCTCGCCCCGGCCTCGGCATAGGCGCGCGCCAAAGCGGGCGGATCGAAATCGGCGCGGATCAGACCGCGGCTCGGCGAGGCCTTCTTGATCTCGGCAATGAGTGCCAGATCGCCCCCTGCGTCGACGGCCCGCAACGCTTCGGCGAAGCCTCGCGGCGGCGTTCCCTCGCGCAACCGCGCTTCGAGCACGGCCAGCGGCACGGCGCGTCGCCGGGCTGCCAGATCCTCGCGCCTGCGCGCGCAGATACGGGACAGCACGTCGCTCATTGGTG
>JALSRW010000649.1 GCA_026984595.1 Alphaproteobacteria bacterium | reverse complement strand
GTACCACCACCGGCAGTTCGAAGATCCCGGCCTTCTGGGCGGCCCGCCAGCGGCGTTCGCCGGCGACGATCTCGAAACCGCCGCCGGAGCCGGTGGCGGGGCGCACCAGGAGCGGCTGCAAGACCCCGTGCTCGCGCAGCGAATCGGCGAGCCGCTCGATCTCCTCCTCGTCGAAATCGCGGCGCGGCTGCAGCGGCGAGGGCTCGAGGCTCTCCAGCGGCACCATCCGCACCCCTTCCTCGGCGCCGTCCATCGGCATGCTGTCCTGGCCGAGCAGGGCGGAGAGGCCCTTTCCCAGACCGCGCCTCGCCGCACCGGCCATCAGGCGGCCCCCCGGGCGCGCTCGCGCCGCAGCAGCTCGCCGGCGAGACGGGCGTAGGCCTGGGCGCCGCTGCTGCGGACATCGTAGAGCAGTACCGGTTTGCCGTGGGAGGGCGCCTCGGAGACCCGCACATTGCGCGGGATGACGGTACGGAACACCCGCTCGCCCAGGAAGCTGCGCACATCCTCGGCGACCTGCTCGGAGAGGTTGTTGCGGCGGTCGAACATGGTCAGCACCACCCCGTGAATGTCGAGATGCGGGTTGTAGCTGCGCCGCACCCGCTCGATGGTCCGCAGCAGCAGCCCCAGCCCCTCGAGAGCGAAGAACTCGCACTGCAGCGGCACCAGCACGGCATCGGCGGCGACCAGGGCGTTGACCGTCAGGAGGCCCAGCGAGGGCGGGCAGTCGACCAGCACGAAATCGTAGGCTCGCGGCAGAGCGCGCAGCAGATTGCGGAGCTTCCACACCCGCCGCGGATCCTCGGCCAGCTCCAGCTCGGCGGCCGACAGATCGACCGTCGCCGGGACGATGTCGAGGCCGGGCACGAGGCTCGGCCGCACGGCTTCGGCCAGCGTGGCACCACCCAGCAGCACGTCATAGGCGGTCACCGTGTCGCCGCCGCGTTCGACGCCGAGGCCGGTGCTGGCATTGCCCTGGGGGTCGAGATCCACGAGCAGCACGCTCCGGCCGGTGGCGGCCAGGGCGGTGCCGAGATTGATCGCCGTCGTCGTCTTGCCGACCCCGCCCTTCTGGTTGGCGATGGCGAAGACCCGCCCGTGCGACGGACTCTCAGGCGCGGCTGCTTCGGACACGTGCGACCTCGCGCAGGATCAGGATGCGCCCCTCGGCGGAGGAGAGGCTGGGCTCGGTTTCCGCCCGCATTCTCCAATGTCGACGGGCCGCGGTCAATTCCGCGTCGAGGTTTCGCCCCTTGAGGAACAGACCCGTCGTCCGCGGCCCGAAAAAGGGGGCCGCCAGCTCCAAGAGCCGCGGCAACGGCGCCAGCGCCCGCGCCGTCACCGCCTCGACCGGGAAGGGCTCCACCTCCTCGATCCGCGCGATATGGATGCGCACATTGTCGCTCCCGGTTTCCCGTACCGCTTCCCGCAGGAAGGCGCTCTTGCGGCGATCGCTTTCCACGAGATGAACCTCCCGCACTCCCATGATCGCCAGCACCAGCCCGGGAAAGCCGGCGCCGCTGCCGAGATCGAGGAGGCGGATGTCGGACCCGGGCAGATGGTGGAGGAGCTGGGCGGAATCGAGGATATGGCGGCGCCAGGGATCGGCCAGGCTCGCCGGACCCACCAGATTGATGCGCCGCTGCCAGCGGCCCAGCAGGGCCAGCAGGGTCTCCAACCGCGCCCGTGTTTCACGTGAAACGGGAATGCGGCGGGCGAAGGCCGCGGCGTCCAGCGGTGCTTCAGGCGGCGCGGGCGACATGGCGGTAGAGGCGGGCCAGGGCCGCCGGGGTCATACCCGGCAGCCGGCCGGCGGCGCCGAGGGTGGCGGGACGCGCCGCGGCGAGGACGGCACGGACCTCGGCACTCAGGCCGGGAATGCGGGAATAGTCGAGATCGCGCGGCAGGCGCAGCGATTCCTCCCTGCGAAAGAGGGCGATGTCCGCCTCCTGCCGGCGCAGATAGCCGCGGTAGCGGGCCTCGATCTCGAGCTGCTCGGCCAGCTCCGGCGGGATATCCGCGAGCTCGGGCCAGACGGCGGCGAGCCGGGCCATGTCGATGCCGGGATGGGCCAGCAGTTCGAGGGCGTTGCGCCGCCGACCGTCGCGATTGACGGAAAGGCCGAAGCGGGCGGCGGCATCGGGGGTCAGCGACAGGCTTTCCAGCCGGGTGCGGAGCTCGCCGAGCGCCCGTTCCTTGGCCGCCACCCGCCGTGCCCGTTCGCCACCCACGCAGCCGATCTCCACCCCCTTGGGGGTGAGGCGCAGATCGGCATTGTCGGCCCGCAGCAGCAGCCGGTATTCGGCCCGCGAGGTGAACATGCGATAGGGTTCGGTGACGCCGCGGGTCACCAGATCGTCGATCATCACGCCGATATAGCCGGCGGCGCGGTCGAGCACAAAGCGCCTGCTGCCGGCACAGGCCAGGGCGGCGTTGATACCGGCGATCACCCCCTGACCGGCCGCCTCCTCGTAGCCGGTGGTGCCGTTGATCTGGCCCGCCAGGAACAGACCGGGCAGCCGTTCGAGCTCCAGGGTGGGCGCGAGCTCGCGGGGATCGACGTAGTCGTATTCGATGGCATAGCCCGGGCGCAGCATCACCGCCCTCTCGAGACCCGGAATCCGCCGCAGCATCTCCTCCTGCACCGCCTCGGGCAGGGAAGTGGAAATGCCGTTGGGATAGACGGTGGGGTCGTCGATTCCCTCGGGCTCGAGGAAGATCTGGTGGCGTTCCCGATCGGCGAAGCGCACCACCTTGTCCTCGATGGAGGGACAGTAGCGCACCCCGGTGCCCGCGATCCGTCCGGCATAGAGCGGGGCGCGGTGGAGATTGTCGCGGATCAGCGCGTGCACCGCCGCATTCGTATGGGTGATGTGACAGTCGATCTGCGGCCGGTCGATGCGTGCGGTGAGGAAGGAGAAGGGTACCGGCGGATCGTCGCCCGGCTGCCGCGCGAGCCCGGTATGGTCGATGGTCCGGCCGTCGAGCCGCGGCGGCGTGCCGGTCTTGAGCCGGCCCATCCGGAGACCGAGCCCGGCGATCGCTTCGGCCAGCCGCACCGCCGCCGGATCGCCGACGCGTCCCGCCGGCCAGGAACGCTCGCCGAGATGGATGACACCGCGCAGGAAGGTGCCGGTGGTCAGCACCACCGCTGCGGCCCGCAGTTCTTCGCCGCGATCGGTGACGACACCGCGGCAGCGGCCGTCTTCGAGCACGAGATCCACCGCTTCGCCCTCGGCCAGATCCAGCCCCGGCTGCGCCTCCAGCAATCCGCGGATGGCGCGGGCATAGAGGCGACGATCCGCCTGGGCGCGCGGGCCGCGCACCGCCGGCCCCTTGCTGCGGTTGAGGATGCGGAACTGGATGCCGGCGGCGTCGATGGCCCGGGCCATGAGCCCGTCCAGCGCATCCACCTCGCGCACCAGATGGCCCCGCCCCAGGCCGCCGATGGCCGGGTTGCAGGACATCGCCCCGATCCCCGACAGGCGCTGGGTGAGCAGCAGCGTGCGGGCTCCGATGCGCGCCGCCGCCGCCGCCGCCTCGGCCCCGGCATGGCCCCCGCCCACCACGATCACGTCATAGTTCGGCATGGCCCGCTATCTGGCCCGCGGCGCTGCGGCCGTCAAGCGCGGGACGGGCAGCGTTTCACGTGAAACAGCGGTTCACTTGCCGATGCAGAAGCGGGCGAAGATGCGGTCCAACACCTCCTCCACCCCCACCTCGCCGGTGATGCGGCCGATGGCGCGCAGCGCCAGACGCAGATCCTCGGCCGGCAGCGCCGGATCGCCACGCTCCAGACCGTCCAGCGCCCGGCCGAGGCCATCGGCCGCCTCGCGCAGCGCGGCGCGATGGCGGCTGCGGTTGAACAGCGCTTCACCGGCACCGGCCACGAGCTCGCGCGCGCGTGCCTCGAGCCAGCCCAAGAGGGCCTCGATCCCGGCGCCGCTCCTGCAGGAAATCGCCAGCGAGGGCTCCGGCAGGGGCGGGGGCGGGGCGAGGTCGCTCTTGTTGTACACGAACAGGCAGGGCCGCAGCGCCTCATGGGCGGCCGCTGCGGTCTCCGGATCCACCAGATGGAGCCGCAGATCGGCGGCCTCGGCTCGCGCCCGCGCCCGGCGGATGCCCTCGGCCTCGATGACATCGCCGGCCTCGCGCAGACCGGCAGTGTCCAGCAGGGTCACCGGCAGCCCGCCCAGCTCCAGATCCACCTCCAGCACATCCCGGGTGGTGCCCGCCAGGGGCGTGACGATGGCCACCTCGCGTCGGGCCAGGAGATTGACGAGGCTGGATTTGCCCACATTCGGCGGGCCGATCACCGCGACCGTCACCCCGGCGCGCAGGCGCTCGCCGCAGGCCGCCCGTTCGAGCTCCTCCAGGATCGCCGCGCGCACCGGCACCATCATCGCCGCGACCCGCCCCGCGAGATCCTCGGGCACATCGCCTTCCTCGGCGCCGAAGTCGATCTCCGCCTCGAGCAGCGCCGCGGCCTCGAGCAGCGCCTCGCGCCAACCGGCGCAGGCCCGGGCCAGCGCTCCTTCGGCCTGGGACAGGGCGGCCCGCGCCTGGGCGCGGGTGCGGGCCTCGATCAGATCGGCGATGCCCTCCGCCGCGGTGAGATCGAAACGGCCGTTCCAGAAGGCGCGGCGACTGAACTCGCCGGGTTCGGCCGGTCGCAGACCGGGCAAGGCGGAAAGCGCGTCGAGGAGACCGGAAAGCACCGCGATCCCCCCATGATGGTGGATCTCCAGGAGATCCTCGCCGGTGTAGCTGGCCGGGGCCGTGAACCACAGCAGCAGCGCCCGGTCGAGGGGCTCGCCGCTGCGCGGGTCCCGCAACAGACGCAGGCCGGCCCGCCGGGGCGGGGGTGGGGGGGCGCCGCTCAGCGCTTCACAGGCCCTTCCCGCCCCCGGACCGGAGACGCGGACGATGCCGATCGCCGCCCGGCCGGGAGCGGTGGCCGGGGCGAAGATGGTGTCCGTCATTCAACCGCCGGTCTCGTCGCCGCCTTTCTTTCCCGGCTTTCCCTCCTGCCGCCCGCTCCCGGCCCGGCCCTTGCCGGCCCCGGCCGCCGAGGCGGCGAGCTGGGTCCAGAAGTTCTGCCACTGCTCGATCCCCTTGAGACCGAGCGGCATCCACTGCTCCAGGAGCTTGCCGGTATCCGCCGCGGCGATCGCCTCGGCGAGGCGTTTCTGCAGGTCCTTCATGATCACATCCTGCATCGGTGCCACATCGGGCAGGCCGAAGAAGCGGCGGGCCTCCTCGGGGGTGCAGTCGACCTCGATATGGATTTTCATCTTCCCTCGCTACGCTGCGCTATCGTTGTGCCCGCGATTTTGCCACAATCCACGGCCCAGATGTTCCCGATCCCGACCCGGGACAAGCCTCGGAGGTGCCGCGCATGGCCAATGCCCTCGCCGATGCCACCAGCCCCTATCTCCTGCAGCACAAGGACAATCCCGTGGAATGGCGGGTCTGGAGCCCGGAGACCCTCGAGGAAGCACGGCGGCTGGAGCGGCCGATCCTCCTGTCGGTGGGCTATGCCGCCTGTCACTGGTGCCATGTGATGGCCCATGAAAGCTTCGAGGATCCGGAAACCGCCGCGCTCATCAACGCCCATTTCCTGCCGGTCAAGGTGGATCGCGAGGAACGGCCGGACATCGACGCCCTCTACCAGCAGGCGCTGGCGGTCCTCGGCCAGCCCGGCGGCTGGCCGCTCACCATGTTCCTCACTCCCGAGGGGGAAGCCTTCTGGGGCGGCACCTACTTCCCGCCCGAGCCGCGCTTCGGAAGACCCGGCTTTCGCCAGATCCTGTCACGGATCGCCGAACTCTGGCACAGGGACCGCGTGCTCCTCCTCCGCAATCGCGACGGCATCCGCGAGGCTCTGACCCGCCTCAACACCGCCCGTGGCGGCACCCTCGATCCGCAGTTCCGCGCCGCGGCCGCCGCCCGGCTGGGATCGCTGTTCGATCCCGTCCACGGCGGGCTCGGCGGTGCTCCCAAGTTTCCGCAGGCGCCGGTGCTCGGCTTTCTGTGGCGCATGGCCTTCCATCATCCCCTGCCGGAGCTGCGCGAGCCCGTGCTCCACCC
>JALSRW010000648.1 GCA_026984595.1 Alphaproteobacteria bacterium | reverse complement strand
TGAGGTCTGGGAGGACGAGGGGCAGGCACTGATGCCGCTGTTCCTCGCGGTGCGGGCGACGATCCGGGCCAAGGTCGAGGGGCTCGCCGCCCGGCTCGGCGGCGATGCCGCCGCCCGCGATGCCCGGATCGCCGCGGCCCGGAACTATCTCGCTCTCGCCCTGGCAGCATTGACACCGGTACGGCCGCGTCTGCTGGCGATCGGCGGCCTTTCCGGAAGCGGCAAGTCGAGCGTGGCGCGCGAGCTCGCACCGGCCCTCGATCCCATGCCCGGCGCGATGATCCTGCGAAGCGACGTGATCCGCAAACGGCTGTTCGGGCGCCGCCCCGAAACCCGCCTCCCGTCCACCGCCTATCGGGCGGAGATCAGCCACCGGGTGTTCGATACCCTCGAAAGGCGGGCCGCCCTCTTGCTGGCCGGGGGGCGCAGCGTCATCTGTGACGGGGTGTACGGCGATGCCGCGCAGCGCCGCGGCATCGAGGCGGTGGCCCGGGCCCATGGAGCCCGGTTTCTGGGCATCTGGCTGGAAGCGCCGCTCGAGGTGCTGGAGGCGCGGGTGGCGGCCCGTCGCGGCGATGCTTCGGATGCCGACATCGCCGTCCTGCGCCGCCAATGCCGTTCCATCGATCCGTCGAGGATCTCCTGGCGGCGGGTGGATGCGGCGCGGCCGCTGCCGGAGATCGCCGCGGAGATTCGCCGCCTGCTGGAAGCGTGAGCCCTCGAGAGGTCGAACCGATGTGCGGACGTTTCGCGCTTTCCATCACCCCGGCCCGCTTCCGGGAGCTGTTCGGCTGTCCGCCGCCGGCGGGCTATGCCGCCCGCTGGAACATCGCGCCCGACAGCGAGGTGTCGGTGATCCGCAGCGGCCCGGAAGGGACGCGCGAGGCGGTGCTGCTGCGCTGGGGGCTGCTCGCCCCCTGGATGCGCGATGCCCGTGATCCCGGCCGCCAGATCAACGCCCGCTACGAGACCGCCGCCGACAAGCCGATGTTCCGCGCAGCCTTCCGCCGGCGCCGTTGTCTGGTGCCGGCCGATGGTTTCTACGAATGGCAGAAGCGGGGCAGGGGGGCGAGCCGGCCGCATTTCGTCCGTCTCGGCGAGGGCACGCCGATGGCCATGGCCGGCATCTGGCAGGCGACGCGGCTGGAGGACGGCACCATCCACGAGAGCTTCGCCATCCTCACCCGCCCCGCCAGCCCGGAGATCCGGGAAATCCACCATCGCATGCCGGTGGTGGTCCCGCCGGAGCAGTGGGACGCCTGGCTCGATCCGGAGCTGCGCGATCCGGCGATGCTGCGGGAGCTCCTGGAGCATCACCCGGTCACGATGGACGCCTGGCCGGTGAGCCGGCGGGTCAACAGCCCGGCCAACGACGATCCGGCCCTCCTCGACCGCGATGCGGAGGACCTTCCGGCGACGCCGCGTGCGGTCCAGGGCAGCCTGTTCTGAGAAGCGGTCAGATGGCGAAGGAGGTGCCGCAGCCGCAGGAGGCCTTGGCATTGGGATTGTGGACGCGGAAATAGGCGCCGGTCAGATCCTCGACGAAATCGAGCTCGGCGCCGAGCAGGAACATGAGCGACATGCCGTCGATCACCACCCGTGCCCCGTCCTTCTCGACCTCCACATCACCGGGCTCGGAGCGGTCGTCGAGGGCGAATTTGTACTGAAAGCCCGAACAGCCGCCGCCATCGACGCTCAGTCGCAGCCGCAGGCCGGGAGTGTGTTCCTCGGCGAGGATCTGCCGTATACGGCGGGCGGCGCTGTCGGAGATGGTGAGGGGGGTCGGCCTCGCGCCTTCGGTCATCACTGCCACCACGGTTTCCTTGCCCGGTTCGTGCCTTCCTCAATCTAGGGGCACCGGGCATAGTGTCAAAGAATCCGGATGCGGACAATGCCGCACGGGCCACCGGCGAGGAGCGAGGAGCCCCATGCAGCTTTCAGCCTACGCCTGCCGGCCGGAACAGAGCGCCGGCCGCCAGCACGAGGAGCCGGAAAGCCGGCTGCGCACGCCGCATCAGCGGGATCGCGACCGGATCGTCCATGCCACCGCCTTCCGGCGGCTCGAATACAAGACCCAGGTCTTCGTCAATTTCGAAGGCGACCATTTCCGTACCCGCCTGACCCACTCCCTGGAGGTGGCGCAGATCGCCCGCACCATCTGCCGGGCGCTGGCCGTCAACGAGGATCTCGGGGAGGCCATCGCGCTGGCCCACGATCTCGGCCACAGCCCCTTCGGCCACGCCGGCGAGGTGGCGCTCGACGAGGCCCTGCGCGGCTTCGGCGGCTTCGATCACAATCTCCAGACCTTCCGGGTGCTGACCGTATTGGAGCGTCGCTACGCCGCCTTCGATGGCCTCAATCTGACGGCCGAGACCCTGGAGGGCGTGGTCAAGCACAACGGCCCGCTGCGCGGCCATGTGCCGGCGGTGATCGCCGCCCATCCCCTGGCCGGGCGCTTCGCCCTGCCGCTGCAGCCCCCGCTCGAGGCCCAGATCGCCGCCATCAGCGACGACATCGCCTATTGCAGCCACGACGTCGATGACGGGCTGCGGGCCGGGTTCTTCACCATCGAAGAGCTCGCCGAGGTGCCGCTGGCGGCTCCCGCCGTGGCCGCCATTCTCGATCGTTACGGCCGCTGCGAGCCGGAACGTTTCGCCCACGAAACGGTGCGGAGACTGATCGACCGGCTGGTGACCGATCTCCTGGCGGAGACCCGCAGGCGACTGGAAGCCCTGGCGCCGACGAGCGTCGCCGAGATCCGCGATGCCGAGCGGCTGGTCGCCTTCTCCGGGGAGGTGGCGGAACAGCTCGCCGCGCTTCGCGCCTTCTTGCACGAGCGGGTGTATCGCCACTACAAGGTCAACCGCATGGCGCTCAAGGCGCAGCGGCTGGTGCACGAGCTGTTCGAGGCCTTTCTCTCCGCCCCCCAGTGCCTGCCGAACCGCTGGCGCCGGCTGGCCGGCGAGCCCGGCAGTCGTCGGACGGCGGAAACCGTGCGCGACTACATCGCCGGCATGACCGATCGCTACGCTCTCGACGAACACGACCGTCTCTTCAAACTGGCACGTTACCGCCTATGAACGTTTTCCAAGAGTTCCGGGACACCGTCGCGGCCGCGGTCGCGGCTCTGCAGAAACGAGGCGAACTGCCGACCGCGCTCGACCTCGGGCGCATTTCGGTGGAACCGCCGCGCGATCCCGCCCACGGTCACATGGCCACCAACGCCGCTCTGGTGCTGGCCCGCGAGGCCCGCTGCAAGCCTCTCGAGTTGGCGGCATTGCTGCGGCAGGAGATCGAGTCGGCGCCGGAAATCGTAGCGGTGGAGGTGGCCCCGCCGGGTTTTCTCAATGTGCGTCTTTCGGACGATCTCTGGCGCCGCCAGATTCCCGCGGTGCTGCGGGCGGGTGCCGATTACGGGCGCTGCGATCTCGGTCGCGGGCAGCCGGTCAACGACGAATACTGCTCCGCCAATCCCACCGGGCCGCTGCACGTGGGCCATGGCAGAGGCACCGTCTACGGCGATGCCCTGGCGAATCTTCTGGATTTCGCGGGATACCGGGTGACCCGCGAATATTACGTCAACGACGGGGGTGCCCAGATCGAGGCCATGGCCCGCTCGATCCATCACCGCTACCGCGAACTCCTGGGCGAGGATCCCGGGCCGATGCCGGAGGGGCTCTATCCGCTGGAGGAGCTGGTACCGGTGGCCCGGGCGATCCTCGAACGGGACGGTGATCGCTGGCTGGGTCGCCCCGAGGAGGAATGGCTGGAGTTGTTCGGCCGCGAGGGCGTGGAGGCGATGCTGGCCCGCATCCGCGAGGACCTGGCCGCGCTCGGCGTCCATCACGATGTGTTCGTCTCCGAGCGCGAGCTCATTGCCGCCGGCCGCATCGAGGAGGCCATCTCCTTCCTGGAGAAGCAGGGGCTCGTGTACGTGGGCACCCTGCCGCCGCCCAAGGGCAAGCAGATGGAGGATTGGGAGCCGACCCCGCAGCTCCTCTTCAAATCGACCGCCTTCGGCGACGATATCGACCGCCCGCTCAAACGCTCCAACGGAGCCTGGACCTATTTCGCCGCCGATCTCGCCTACCACCTCGACAAGATCCGCCGCGGTGCGGAGGTCCTGATCGACGTCTGGGGCGCCGATCACGGCGGTTATGTCAAGCGGATGCAGGCGGCGGTGAAAGCATTGGGTGAAGGCCGGGCCGAGCTCGTCGTCAAGCTCTGCCAGCTCGTGCGTCTCTATGCCGGCGGCGAGCCCCTCAAAATGTCGAAAAGAGCCGGGCGTATCATATGGTTGCGCGACGTCGTCGAGGAGGTGGGCAAGGATGTGTTCCGGTTCATCATGCTCACCCGCAAGAACGATGCACCGCTGGAGTTCGATCTCGAGAAAGTGGTCGAACAGTCCAAGGACAATCCGGTTTTCTACGTCCAGTATGCGCATGCACGGATCTGCTCGGTGTTCCGCAATGCCACCGAGGCCGGTCTGCCCACCGATCCCGAAGCACTGGCCGGGGCACCGCTCGAGGGGCTGCGGGATCCGGCCGAACTCGAACTGATCCGGCAGATGGCCGGCTGGCCGCGTCTGGTCGAGGGTGCCGCCCGCAGTTTCGAGCCACATCGCATCGCCTTCTACCTGCACGATCTCGCAAGTGCTTTTCATGCGCTGTGG
This sequence comes from Alphaproteobacteria bacterium, assembly GCA_026984595.1. Taxonomy (GTDB): domain Bacteria; phylum Pseudomonadota; class Alphaproteobacteria; order Geminicoccales; family Geminicoccaceae; genus JALSRW01. The sequence continues at coordinate 1,425 of JALSRW010000648.1, read as the reverse complement.
ACGCGAGGTAAAGAAGAGCCGGGACTGCGTTTCCTGATCGGTGCGGAGCCCGGGTTGACGACCGCGCGTCTGGCCATGCTGGCGGCGGTGCGGATCGTGATCGCCAACGGGCTGCGGCTGATGGGCGTAACCCCGGTCGAGGAGATGCATTGAGCGGTCGGCGACGACCGCCCGGCGAGAGGGGATGGCCGTGGCAACCAATGGAGAAGGATCGGCGGGCTCGCAGCCTTCGGGGCGGATGCCATCGAGCGGGCGGGAACATGCGGCGGGCAACCGCAAGCGGCTGGTGATCACCGGCGGGCTGATCGCCATGTTCGGTCTGTTCGGAGTGGTCGCATGGTACGCCTACCGGGAGGCGCAGGATCTGCTGCGCGGCGAGCCGAAGCTGGTGCGCGCCCCCGAGGGCCCCTACCGGACCAGACCGGAGGAGCCGGGCGGTCTGCCGGTGCTCAACGAATCGGCGCCGATCGTGACGGTGCTGGAGGGAGGGGAAGAGCCGCCCGGGACCGAGCGCATCCTGCCCGCGCAGGAGCCGCCCGCACGCTCCGCCCGGGAGCTGCTGCCGCCACCCGAGGAACCCCCCACGGCACCGCCGCAGACCGTCGAGACGGCGAAGCCGGGCGGCGAGGCGCCGACGGAGGCCGGCAGCGGTGCGTCGCTGGCGGCGCCCGGGGAGCCGAGCACCCAGCCCCTGCTGCCCGGCACCAGCGGAGTCGCCACCGGCGACATGCCCACGCCGATGCCCGAAAAGCTGCTCGCCGAAGAACTCGGGGACACGGAAGGCGCTCGCGATCTGGCGGCGATCGCGCCGGCGGCCGGAACCACGCCCGCTGCAACCGGCGGCACCGCCCCGGAGGCCGCCGTCGAGGTCTCTCCCGCAGTACCGCCGGATACCGGGAAGGCGCCTGCAGGGCCGTCGGTGCTCGCCGCGCGCGAAAGCCCGCCACCGCCGGCGACCGCCGCCGAGCCCACCGAAATCTTCCGCATCCAGCTCGCGGCACTCAGCGACGAGGCCGCCGCTTCGCGGGCCTGGGAGCGCTTCCGGCAGCGCTACGGCGCCCTTCTCGAGGGACTCGAACCCGTGGTGCAGCCGGCCCGAACCGCCGGCGGCACCCTGTACCGGATCCAGGCCGGGGCGTTCGCGAGCCGCGAGGACGCGCGTTCCCGCTGTGCCCGGATCCGCGAGGCCGGCGGCGACTGCTTCGTGGTCGGACCGGTGCGGTGAGCCGAGCCCCGCGCCCGGTGATCCTGGGGATCGCGGGAACCGAGCTGACGGCCTTGGAGCGGGAAGTCTTCGCTGCGCGGCCGCCGTTGGGCTTCATCCTGTTCGCCCGCAATTGTGCCGATCCCGGGCAGTTGCGTCGGCTGACGGCGGAATTGCGGACACTCGGAGCGGGGAGGCGGGTGCCGATCCTGATCGACCAG
>JALSRW010000647.1 GCA_026984595.1 Alphaproteobacteria bacterium | reverse complement strand
ATGCGCATGTCGGCGGCCAGACAGGCGCGCTCGACATCCGGTTTGAGGGAACAGAGTTCGTTGGAGAGGGCCTCGGGCAGCATCGGGATCGCCCGGTCCGGGAAGTAGACGGAGTTGCCGCGCTCGCGCGCCTCGAGATCCAGCGCATCGCCGATCCGCACGTAATGGGCGACATCGGCGATCGCCACCACGAGGCGGTAGCCGCCGCGGTTCGCGGGATCCGCGTCGGGGGTCGCCCAGACCGCATCGTCGAAATCCCGCGCGTCCTCACCGTCGATGGTCACCAGCGGCAGATCGGTGAGGTCGGCGCGTCCCCGCCGGTCCACCGGCTTCGCCTCGGCCGCCAGCTCCAGCGCCGGGCGCGGAAAGGCCGAGGGAATGCCGTGCTGGGCGGCCACCGCCGGGCTGATGGCGTGCGGATCGTCGACCTTGCCGAAGCGTTCGACGATGCGCGCCTCGGGGGCGGCCAGCGGGCGGGCGTGGAGCAGGCGGGCACGCACGAGATCGCCCGGTCCCGCCTCGCTGTCGCCGGTGATCCGGTATTCGCGATCGTCCTTGCGGCTCGTGGGTCGCAGAACGAGCCCCCAGGGGGCACGCTCGACCACCCCCACCACCTCGCGGGCGCGCCGCGGCAGGAGCTTGATGGGATGGGCCTCGATGAAACCGTCCGCGGTCCGCTCGAGACGCGCCAGCACGCGGTCGCCGACTCCCGGCGCCGGTCCTTCGAGGAATTCGACGAGAATGCGCAAGGAGGCCCCGGGCAGCGCCGCGGTCTCGCCGATGAGCTCGCCGTCCTCGTCGATGCCGGTGACTTCCACCACCGCCACCGCCGGCAGCTCGCCGCCGCCCCGGACCCGGCGGCCGGGACGCCCCAGGGTTCCGGCCTTGCGGAGCTGGTGGAGATAGCGGCGCAGCGCCACCCGCGCGGCACCGGTGATGCCGAAGGCACGGGCGATTTCGCGGGTGGTGGCGTGTCCGCCCCGGGCGTCGACGAAGCGCAGGATTTCCTCGACCGTGGGCAGCTCCACGGCAGTCGACGGGCGCCGCCCGCGGCGTGCCATCGCCGCCTCAGGAGCCGCTGGCGGCGCGACCGCGCGGTTTGGCGGAGCGGGTGCCGCTCTTCGTCCGCTTGCCCTTGCCCCCGGCCTTGGCCGCATTCTGACCCGCACGGGCCTCGCGGGCGGCAAGCAGTTCGACCGCTTCGGCCAGCTCCACGGCCTCGGGATCGCGCCCCTTGGGCAGGCTCGCATTGGTCCGACCGTGGCGGACATAGGGGCCGAAGCGGCCACGCATGAGCTGGACCGGCTTCTTGTCCCGCGGATGGTTGCCGAGCTCGCGCAGGACGCCGGAAGCCGGGCGCCGGGTCGCCTTGTCACCGGCCGCGGCGAGCAGATCGACCGCCCGGTTGATGCCGATCGTCAGCACATCCTCACCGGCCGGCAGGCGCACGAATCTGTCGCCCTTCTGCAGAAACGGGCCGAAGCGGTTGATGCCGGCCAGGATCGGTTCGCCGGTCTCGGGATCGCGGCCGAGCTCGCGCGGCAGGGCGAGCAACGCCAGCGCCGTCTCGAGATCGACATCCTCGGGCGTCAGATTCCTGGGCAGGGAGCTGCGCCGGGCACGATCGCCGGTGCCGCACTGCACGTAGGGACCGAAACGCCCGAAGCGCAGCCACACCTCCTCGGCACTGGCGGGATCGACACCCAACAGGCGGTCCTTGCGCTCCGCCTTCCCGCCATTCTCCCCGAGCTTGCGGGTGTAGCGGCATTCGGGATAGCGCGAACAGCCGACGAAGGCGCCGTAGCGGCCGAGCTTGAGGCTCAGACGGCCCTCGCCGCATTCCGGACATTGCCGCGGACCGCTTCCGTCCTCCCGCGGCGGGAACAGCCGCGGCGCCAGCGCCTCGTTGAGGGCGTCGATGATCTCGGCGACGCGCCGCTCGCGCACCTCCTCCACGGTTTCGTGGAAAGGCTCCCAGAAACGCCGCAGCACCTGCCGCCAGTCGATCTCGCCGGCGGCCACCGCGTCGAGCTGGTTCTCGAGCTCGGCGGTGAATTCGGGCTGCATGTAGCGGTCGAAGAAATTGACCAGAAAGGCGTTGACGAGGCGGCCGCGATCCTCCGGCACGAAGCGCTTGCTCTCCAGCCGCACATAGTCGCGGTCCTGCAGCACCGAGATGATGCTGGCATAGGTGCTGGGTCGGCCGATGCCGAGCTCCTCCAGCTTCTTGACCAGACTGGCCTCGGTGAAGCGCGGCGGCGGCTCGGTGAAATGCGGGTCGGCCGTCACCGTTTCGGTCGCCAGCACATCGCCCACCTCGAGGGGCGGCAGGCGGTTTCCGGTCTCCTCGTCTTCCGCCGCCGGATCGTCGCGTCCCTCCTGATAGAGCTTGAGAAAGCCGTCGAACGCCAGGGTCTGGCCGGTCGCCCGCAGCACCACCCGGCCTTCGCCATCGCCGATGTCGGCGGTCACCCGATCGAAACGTGCGGGGGTCATCTGGCAGGCCACGGTGCGCTGCCAGATGAGTTCGTAGAGCCGCCGCTGGTCGGCATCCAGCCAGGAGGCCACCTCGTCGGGGGTGCGGAACAGGTCGGTGGGGCGGATCGCCTCGTGCGCCTCCTGGGCGTTCTTGGCCTTGGTGCGGTAGCGCCGCGGCTTGTCCGGCAGATAGGCCTTGCCGAACCGTTCGGCGATCAGCTTGCGGGTGGCGCCGAGTGCCTCGCTGGAGAGCTGGACGCTGTCGGTCCGCATGTAGGTGATGAGACCGACCGTCTCGCCGCCGAGATCGATGCCCTCGAACAGGCGCTGGGCGGTGCGCATCGTCTTGTCGGCGGAAAAGCCGAGCTTGCGCGCCGCCTCCTGCTGCAGGGTGGCGGTGGTGAAGGGGGGTGCCGGGCTGCGCGAGACCTGCCGACGTTCGACGGCACGGACCGAGAGCGCTGCCTGCTCGACCCGGGCGGCGGCGGATCGGGCCGTGGCTTCGTCCCCGAGGGCGAACTTGTCGAGCTTGTCGCCGTCGAGTGCCCAGAGCCGGGCCCGGAACGCCGCCCCCTCGGAAGTGCGCAACCGGGCCTCCACCGTCCAGTATTCGCGCGGCACGAAGCTCTCGATCTCCTCCTCGCGCTCGCAGATCAGGCGCAGGGCGACCGACTGTACGCGTCCCGCCGAACGCGCTCCCTGGAGCTTGCGCCAGAGCACCGGCGAGAGGGTGAAGCCGACCAGATAATCGAGGGCGCGGCGGGCCTGGTAGGCGTCGATCAGATGCTCGTCCAGCGCCCGCGGATGCTTCATCGCTTCGAGGACCGCGTGTTTCGTGACCTCGTAGAACACCACCCGCTGCACATCGACGCCCTTCAACGCCCCCTTCTCTGCGAGGGCATTGACGAGATGCCAGGAAATGGCCTCGCCTTCGCGGTCCGGGTCGGTGGCCAGCCACAGCCGCTCGGCTCCTCTCACGGCGCGGGCGATCTGCTCGATCTGCTTCTTCTTCTGGGGCAGCAGCTCGTAGGTGACGCGGAAATCCTCTTCCGGTGCCACCGAGCCGTCCTTCTCGGGCAGGTCGCGGACATGCCCGTAGGAGGACAGGACGGCGAAGCCCTCGCCGAGATACTTGGCGATGGATTTGGCCTTGGTAGGCGATTCGACGACGACGACATCCATGACGATACGGCGTATCCGTTATGATGACCGGAGCAAGGGCATACCGGCGGGGAGATGGGGCTTCGCTGTGCGGTGCGTCAACCGGCGGTCCGCGATACCCGGTTTCCCGGATGCCAGGCGATGCGGCCGGCGAGCTCCAGTTCCAGCAGCGCCTCCTGCACATCCGCCGCGGAGGCTTGGCATTGGCGGACCAGTTCGTCAACCGCCAGCGGCTCCGGCGCGAGGCAGGATTCGAGCCGCTCGAGCAGGGGTGACACCCCGGCATCGGCGGCCGCAGCGGGCAACTCCCGCCGCGCGACCCGCGGCGGTTCCGGGAGCACGGGCATCGCCCCGGCCGCCATCGGCGGCTGCAGCGCCTCCGGCAGACCGTCGAGCAGCTCGAGCACCTCGGCCGCACTCTGCACGAGAGCGGCACCCTCGCGCAGCAGGCGGTTGGTGCCGCGATGGCGCGGATCGAGCGGAGTTCCCGGCACCGCCATGACCTCGCGACCGAGTTCGCCGGCGAGCCGTGCGGTCATCAGCGAACCCGAGCGCTCCGCCGCCTCGACCACCACCACGGCCAGCGACAATGCCGCGATCAGCCGGTTGCGGCGGGGGAAATGGCGGGCCCGGGGCGGCTCGCCGAAGGGTCGTTCGCTCAGCAACAGCCCGCTTTCCCCGATCATCCGCATCAGCTCGGCGTTTTCCGGGGGATAGGCGATATCCAGCCCGCAGGCGACCACCGCGGCGGTTCCGCCCGCCTGCGCCGAAGCTCCTTCATGAGCGGCGGTGTCGATGCCGCGGGCCAGACCGGAGATCACCAGAATGCCGGCAGCGGCCAGTTCGCGGGCCATCTGCCGGGCGAAGGCGCGGCCGTTGGCGCTGGCATTGCGGGCACCGACGATGGCCACGGCCGGACCCTCGCAGAGCGCGATATCGCCGCGCACTGCCAGGACCGGCGGCGGGTCCGCCAGATGCGCGAGCCGTGCCGGGTAGCCGGGTTCGCCGTGGAGCAACAGCCGGGCGCCGATTCGCGCGGCGGTGGCCAGCTCCCGCTCGGCGGCCTCGAGAGAGCCGATCCGGCCCGGCGCGAGCCGACCGCGGGCCATCAGATCGGGCAGCGCCCGATGGGCGGCCAGGGCGCTGCCGAAACGCCGCAGAAGGCGGAAATAGCGGATCGGGCCGACGCCACTGCTTCGCGCGAGGGCGATGCGTGCCAGCTTCTCCTCGGCCCCGAAATGCGCCATGCTGCGCCGTCCGCATGAACCCGGTGACGGGAAAATGGTAGAGCAGGAAACGCGAAAATCAACCGAAGATAGCAGTTCCCGCTGGCAACGCTACTGGAAGGTCACCGAGGGCCGGCCGCCGCGGCCGACCCTGCTGTTCGCCCTCGACCGTTTCGCTGCCGAGGGCCGGCAGGGCATCGAGGTGGTCGATCTGGGATGCGGTACCGGTCGCGACAGTCTCGAGATCCTGCGCCGCGGCCATCGTCTGCTGGCCGTCGATCGCGAGCCCGAGGCGCTCGCGCGGCTGCGCGAGCGGGTGCCATCCGATCTCCTCGCCGAGCTCCGCACCGCGGTGGCGGATCTCGAGAGCTGGCGGGTTCCGCCCGCCGATCTCGTCAATGCCAGCTTCGTTCTCCACGCGCTGTCCCGCGAGGCCTTCCTGCGTCTGTGGCGAAGCATCGTCGCGGCACTGCGCCCCGGCGGCCGCTTCGCCGGCCATCTGCTGGGGCCGAAGGATAGCTGGGCGCTGAGCGGCCGTTCCTGGGGCCTCGAGCGCGACGAGCTCGATCGCCTGCTGTCGGATCTCCGGGTCGAGAAGCTGGAGGAAGAAGAGGACGACAGCGTGACCCCGCGGGGCGAGGCCAAACACTGGCACATTTGGCACATCGTCGCCCGCAGGCCCTGATCAGCCCTTGCGGCGCGAGCCCAGCTCGAGGCGATGTTCGCGGCCGGTGACCAGGCGGCGGACATTGTCGAGATGGCGGAAGAAGATGAGCGCCGCGAAGACGAAATAGAGCTCGGCGGCCTGGATGTATCCGGTCCACAGTGCGAGCAGGGGGGCGGCCAGCGCCGCCGTGATGGAGCCCAGCGAGACATAGCGGCTGAGCGCCACCACCAGCACGAACACCACCAGAATGCCCAGGAGCAGTACCGGCGTCAGGGCCAGGACGACGCCGGCCGCGGTGGCCACCCCCTTGCCGCCGCGGAACTGGAGCCAGACCGGGAAGCAGTGCCCGATCACCGTGCCGAGGCCGACCAGCACCGCCATGTCCGGGCCGAACCAGGAAAAGGCCAGGGCGGTGGGGATCGCGCCCTTGAGCGCATCGGCGATCAGGGTGGCGATCGCGAGCCCCCTGCGGCCGGTGCGCAGGACGTTGGTGGCACCGATATTGCCGGAGCCGATCTCGCGCACATCCCCGGCACCGGCCATTCGGGTGAACAGCACCCCGAAGGGGATGGAGCCGAACAGG
>JALSRW010000646.1 GCA_026984595.1 Alphaproteobacteria bacterium | reverse complement strand
AGATAGATCAGGATCTCGCCCAGCAGCAGGAACGCCACCGAAAGGGCGAGAATGCGGGTCGAGAGCCCGCGTCCCCAAGGCGGGCGCAAGCTGCTCCTCTGCGCTCCGTTCATCGTCCTTCGCCACCTTCGTCCAGGGCGGAAAGCAACCCGGTTCGGGGCCGCGTCAGAGGATATGGGAAGCCGCCCGTGGATTTGACAGCCGGTCCGCCGCCGCCTATATGACCGCTCGCTTTGCCGTTCCGGGACCTTCGAAGGGCAGTTCCTCCGTGAAACGCACCTATCAGCCGAGCAGAATCGTTCGCAAGCGCCGCCATGGTTTTCGCGCGCGCATGGCGACCGTCGGTGGTCGCAGGGTTATCAAACGACGCCGCGCCAAGGGGCGCAAGCGTCTGTCGGCTTGACATCGACGTCATCGGAAGGGATCCGTCTGGAGAGGCTGCGGCGACGTGGTCAGTTTCTCGAGGCGGCGCGTGGTCGCAAGTTCGTGACGCCGGCATTCGTGTTGCAGAGCTGTGATCGTCGCACGGCCGATCCCGCCCCGACGATCGGCGTCGGCTTCACGGCGACGCGGCGCCTCGGCAATGCGGTGACCCGTAACCGGGCGAAGCGGAGGCTGCGCGAGGCCGCACGTCACGTGCTGCCGCACTGGGGGCAGCCCGGCAGGAACTATGTGCTGATAGCACGGCAGGCAGTTTTGACATGGCCCTTCGACAAGCTGCAGGACGATCTCCGCAAGGCGCTGACGCGGCTCGGCAGGATGCGGGAACGACCCTCGGGACGACGGCCCGCTTCCTCCGCCTCCTGATCCGCTTCTACCGCTATTTCCTGTCGCCGCTCGTGCCGCCGCGCTGCCGCTATCTGCCCACCTGTTCCGATTACGCGCTGGAAGCGATCGAGCGCCACGGCGCGCTGCGGGGCGGCTGGCTGGCGCTTCGCAGAATCGCCCGCTGCCATCCCTGGGGTGGCGCCGGCTTGGATCCGGTGCCGGGGACGGCGCATGCCGCCGCTCCAGGGGATGGTGTGAAGGCGACCGACAGGTTCGAGCCCGAGAGGCGACACGTATGAGCGAACAGCGCAACCTCATCCTGGCGATCGTACTGTCCGTCGGGATCATCCTCGGATTTCAGTATTTCTACGAATTTCCGAAGATGCGAGAGGCGCAGAAGAGGCCCGAGGGCGAAGCGGTGACCGAGGTCCAGAAGCCGGCGCCGACGACACCGCCGGGAACCGCCGGAGTGCCCTCGGTCGCCGGCCCGGCGGTCGAGAACATGCTGATCGAGAAGCTCCTCCAGCAGACCCCCCGGTTGCCGATCGACAATGGGCGGCTGTTCGGCTCGATGGCGCTCGAAAGCGGACGGCTCGACGACATTCTGCTGTCCGACTATCGCGAGAGCATCGAACCCGATTCTCCCAACATCCGCCTGCTGCGGCCCGCCGGCCTGCCGGACTCCTATTTCGCCGAGTTCGGCTGGGTGGCCCCGGACGAGGATGTGCCCCTGCCCGACCGTTCGACCCGCTGGCAGACGAAGGCCGACAGGCTCGGCCGGGACAACGCGGTGGAGCTGGTATGGGACAACGGCGCCGGCCTGACCTTCAAGCGGCGGATCTCGGTCGATTCCGACTACATGTTCACGATCACCCGCGAGGTGGTCAACAACGGCACCGCGCCGATCACCCTCTATCCCTATGCGCTGGTGAGCCGCTGGGGCACGCCCAAGACCCTCGGCTACTACATTCTCCACGAGGGTCCGATCGGTGTGCTCGACGGTACCCTCAACGAGATCAACTACAAGGACCTGGTCGAGGAGGGCAAGGTCGCTCTCGAAAGCAAGGGCGGCTGGCTCGGCTTCACCGACAAATACTGGCTGGTGGCCCTGGTTCCCGACCAGGCACGCCAGATTTCGGCCAGCTTCCGCTACATCGCGCCCGACGGCAAGCCGCGCTACCAGGCGGATTTCGCGGGCAAACCGGTGACTGTCGCGCCCGGGGCCAGCGTGAGCGTCACCGATCGCCTGTTCGTCGGCGCCAAGGAAGTGAATCTGCTCGACAGGTACCGAGACGAACTCGGCATCCCGTTGTTCGATCGCGCGGTAGATTTCGGCTGGTTCTACTTCCTGACCAAGCCGATGTTCAAGGTGCTGCATTTCCTCTACACGTTGACCGGCAATTACGGTATCGCCATCCTGATCCTGACCCTGCTCATCCGGGCCATCCTGTTTCCGCTCGCCAACAAGTCCTATCGGGCGATGAGCAAGATGAAGCAGCTCCAGCCCCAGATGATGAAGATCCGCGAGCGTTTCGGTGACGACAAGGCGCGGATGAACCAGGAGCTGATGGCGCTCTACAAGCGGGAGAAGGTCAACCCGATGTCGGGCTGCCTGCCGATCGTGGTGCAGATCCCGATCTTCTTCTCGCTCTACAAGGTGCTGTTCGTCAGCATCGAAATGCGGCATGCGCCCTTCTTCGGCTGGATCCGGGACCTTTCCGCGCCCGACCCCACCACGGTCTTCAACCTGTTCGGGCTCGTCCCCTGGGATCCGCCGAGCTTTCTGCATATCGGCGCGCTGCCGCTGCTGATGGGCATCACCATGTGGCTGCAGCAGAAGCTCAATCCGCAGCCGGCCGATCCCACCCAGGCCAAGGTGATGATGCTGCTGCCGGTGATGTTCACCTTCCTGTTCGCGCGGTTCCCGGCCGGCCTCGTGCTCTACTGGACCTGGACCAACATCCTCTCGATCGCCCAGCAGTGGCTGATCATGCGCCAGATGGGCGCCGCCGCGACCCCGGCCAAAAGCTGAAGCCGCGCCCCGCCGCGGCTTGCGGTACCTCAATGCGCACTTGCCGCGGCCTCGGCTTTGTCGTTCATGATGCAGGCAGGGAACGCTGGCAGCGTGGAGGAGGGCGCGCAGGGCCGTGGGCAGCGTTGCGGAGGGATGGCGCCAGGGAAGGGTGACCGCGGTCGCCGGCTCGGTGGTCGATCTCGCCTTCCCGACGCCGCCGCCGCCCCCCATCGGCAGCGCCGTCGAACTCCTCTGGGACCGGCCGGGACGGCTCATCGTCGAGGTCCAGCAGCATCTCGATGACCGCCGTGTCCGCGGGGTGGCCCTGCGGGACAACGGTGGTCTGGCGCTGGGCACCACGGCGCGCACCGAGGGGCGGCCGCTGCAGGTGCCGGTCGGCGAGACGGTGCTCGGACGGATCCTGAACGTCGTCGGCGAAGTCGTCGATCACGGTCCGCCGCTGGCGGCAGAGGTACCCCACTGGTCCGTCCACCGCCCGCCCCCCGATCTGGCCCATGCCTCGGGTCGCCTCGAGCCCTTCCACACCGGTATCAAGGTGATCGACCTGCTGGCGCCGCTGGCGCGCGGCGGCAAGGCCGGGATGTTCGGCGGCGCCGGCGTCGGCAAGACCGTGCTGATCATGGAACTGATCCGCACCACCGTCGAGCGCTACCGGGGCATCTCGGTGTTCGCCGGCATCGGCGAGCGCTCCCGCGAGGGACACGAGCTCCTGGCCGAGCTGCGCGAGTCCGGTGTGCTCGACCGCACCGCGCTCGTGTTCGGCCAGATGAACGAGCCGCCCGGTGCGCGCTGGCGGGTCGGCCTGACCGCCCTCACCCTCGCCGAATATTTCCGCGATGCGCGCCAGCAGGATGTGCTGCTGCTGATCGACAACGTGTTCCGTTTCGTCCAGGCCGGTGCCGAGGTATCGGGCCTCCTCGGCCGCCTGCCCTCGCGGGTGGGCTACCAGCCGACCCTCGCAAGCGAAATCGCCGAGCTCGAGGAACGCATCACCTCGGTGGGTGCGGCCGCCGTGACCTCCATCCAGGCGGTCTACGTGCCGGCCGACGACTACACCGATCCGGCGGTGGCCCGGACCTTCGTCCATCTCGATTCGGCCATCGTCCTGAGCCGCGAAATGGCCGCCGAGGGGCTCTATCCGGCGATCGATCCTCTGGCTTCGAGCTCCATTCTGCTCGATCCGCGGGTGGTCGGCGAGGCACATTACGGGATCGCCGAGGAGGTGCGGCGGGTGATCGCCCATTACCGCGAGCTCCGGGAAATCATCGCCCTGCTCGGCATCGAGGAGCTGAGCCGCGAGGACCGCCGGCTCGTCGGTCGCGCCCGCCGCCTGGTGCGCTTTCTGACCCAGCCCTTCGCCGTCACCGAGGCCTTCACCGGCCGGCCCGGCGTATCGGTGCCGGTCGAGGAGACGCTGGCCGGTTGTCGGCGGATCCTCGAGGGCGAAGGCGACGACTGGCCCGAGCAGGCCTTCTACATGGCGGGCAGCTTCGCCGATGTGGAGGCCAAGGAACGGCAGATGCGGGAGATGCGGTGATGCGGCTGGTGGTCGGCACCCCGCTCGCCCTCGTTCTCGATCGCGAGGAAGTGGCCTATGTGGAGGCCGAGGACGCCACCGGGCGGTTCGGCATCCTCCCCGGGCATGCGGACTTTCTCACGGTGCTCGCGGTATCGGTGCTGAGCTGGCGCGACACGGGCGGCCGCGAAGGCCATCTGGCCGTGCGCGGCGGCGTGCTCCGTGTCGCCGGCGGACAGCGCGTGGAGGTGGCGACCCGCCAGGCGGTCGGCGAGGAGACCCTGGAGGCGCTCGGCCCGAAAGTACTCGAAACGTTGCGCGCCGAGGTCGAGGCCCAGGCCGAGGCACGCACCACCATGGCTCGCCTCGAGCTGTCGCTGGTGCGCAATCTCCGCGACTATCTGCAGATGACCGCCGGTGCGCCGCTGGTGCGCCGGCATCGCCGCGCCGCCCCCGCCGTGCCGCCGGAGGGCGAGACATGAGCGGGGCGCAGCCGCCCGAGCGCGACGAGCTCGCCCGCAGCGTCGAGCGCCGCCGGCATCGCAAACGGCTGTTCGCCCTGTTCGGCGAGCGTCATTTTTCCCGCAATCTGGCACTGATCGGCTCTCTCGGCTGGCTGATCGTGACCCCCACCGTGCTGGGCGCCTTCCTCGGCCGCTGGCTCGACGGCCTGCTCGAGAGCGGCATCTTCTGGTCGGCGAGCCTCATCTTCTGCGGTGCCGCGCTGGGCTTCTGGCTGGCCTGGCGACGGATCGAGAAGGAGCAGCAGGAATGAGCCTCGCCTGGATCCTCGCACCGTTCGCGGGCCTGCTCACCGGCCTCCTCTACTTCCGGCTGCTGGGGCGGGCCGTCGAGTGCTGGATGGCCGGAGACGGGGCCGCCGTGCAGCTCGTGCTGCTGGCGGTCCGCCTCGGCCTCGCGGCCATCGCCTTCGGTCTCCTCGTGCAGGCCGGAGCGCTCGCCCTGCTGCTGGCGCTGCTCGGCTTCCTCCTGGCCCGCCATCTGCGGCTGCGACCGGCGGAGACGGCGTGATGGAACGCAGCCCGCTCGCGCCCGACATTCTGTTCGCGATCGGCCCGGTACCGATCGGCCGGCAGGTGGTGACGAGCTGGGCGATCATGGCGTTCCTCGTGCTGCTCTCGGCCGCCGCCTTCGGCTTTCGCCACAGGTCGGCCACCGCCGGTGAGCCGGGCCTCCTGCAGAGTGCTCTGGAGCTGCTGGTCGAGACCCTGGCCAGCCAGGTCGAGGCCGTACTGCGATGCGATCCCTGGCCGCATCTGCCGCTGCTCGGCACCCTGTTCCTGTTTCTCGCCACCGCCAATCTGGCGGCCGTGATTCCCGGTGTGACGCCGCCCACGAGCCATCTGGAGACACCGGCGGCGCTGGCCCTCACCGTGCTGGTGGCGGTCCATGTCGAGGGGTTTCGCGCGCGCGGTCTCGGGGGGCATCTGCGCCATTATCTGGAGCCCACCCCCTTCATGCTGCCGCTCCATCTGGTCTCCGAGATCAGCCGCACCTTCGCGCTGGCGGTCCGTCTCTTCGGCAACATGATGAGCCACGAGCTGGTGATCGCCATCATCCTCCTGCTGGCGGGATTTCTGGTGCCGGTGCCCTTCCTGCTGATGGCGATCCTGATCGGCCTCATCCAGGCCTACATCTTCACCGTTCTGGCTGCGGTCTTTCTGGCCGCGGCCCTGGGGGAACGGGCGCGGCAAGCGGATGGCGAGGAGGTGGCGAAATGAGTCTCGAGATGTTCAGCATCATCGCAGCGGCGCTGGCGGTGGCGATCGGCTCCATCG
>JALSRW010000645.1 GCA_026984595.1 Alphaproteobacteria bacterium | reverse complement strand
GGTTCCTCCCGCGGTTCCTCCATCTACTGAAGCGCCTCCGCAGAAGCCGGGCGCATCACCACCGCGACACCCGATCTGGCCCGGTGCTTCGCCGGGGCAGATCGGGCATGCGCCGGCATGTCCGGAAAGCGCACCGCAGAGCCGGCCGTGCGATTGCACGGCTCCCGGGTCCGCCGGTACTTCGCCATCGTCGCCGGGGTTCCTGGTAGGCGCCCAGGGACTCGAACCCTGAACCCGCGGATTAAAAGTCCGCTGCTCTACCAATTGAGCTAGGCGCCCGCGCGCCGCATCTTGTGCCCAAACGCGGTGCCGTCAAGCCCGAACTCGCCCTTTCCCGTCACCCCTCGCGGGCCAGCTCGCGGCCGAAAAAGCGCCGTGCCAGCAGGCCGATGGTGGTGCCCTGGACGACCACCGAGAACAGCACCACCAGGAAGGTCGCGGTCAATACCGTGTCGCGCAGCGGGCCGGCCGGCAGCAGCAGGGCGAGGGCGATCGAGATGCCACCCCGCAGCCCGCCCCAGACCATCACCGCATAGGCGCCCGGCGCGAAATCGTAGAGCCCTCGCAGCAGCGCGAAGGGCAGGCCGATGCTCGCCGCACGTGCGACCAGCACCAGCGGAATGGCGATCAGGCCGGCGAGTATGTGGGAAAAGGCGAAATCGATCGCCGCCACCTCGAGCCCGATCAAGAGGAACAGCACCGAATTCAGGATCTCGTCGAGCAGCGACCAGAAATCGGTGAGATGGCGACGCGTGCGATCGCTCATCGCGTAATTGTAGGCATGATTGCCGATCAGCAGGCCGGCCGCCGCCATGGCCACCGGACCGCTGACCCCGAGCCGGCCGGCGAGGGCGTAGCCGCCCATGACCAGGGCGAGGCTGATCAGCACCTCGAGATTGTGCTCGTCGATCGCCTTCATGGCCCGGTAGGCGATCCAGCCCAGCCCCAGACCGAGCAGGAATCCGCCCGCCGCCTCGACGAAGAAGAGCTCGAGCGCGCGGCCGACCGACAGGGCCTCGCCGCCGCCTGCCGCCGCCAGCAGGATCAGAAACAGGACCACGCCGACCCCGTCGTTGAACAGGCTCTCCCCGGCGATTGCCGCCTCCAGCGCGGGCGGCACGCCCAGCGTCTTGAGGATGCTCATCACCGCCACCGGATCGGTGGGGCTGATCAGCGCCCCGAAGACCAGACACCAGAGAAGCGGCAGGCCGAAGCCGAACCAGCCGGCCAGATGCCAGAAGGCGAGGCCGATCATCGCCGTCGACAGGAGGACGCCGAAGGTGGCAAGCGCCAGCACCAGCCAGCGACGCTGCAGCAGATAGGTGAGATCGACATGCAGGGCGCCGGCGAACAGCAGAAAGGAGAGCAGGGCATCGAGCAGAGTACGGGCGAAATCGACCTCGCCCAGCACCGCATCGACCACCGCGCGGATGCCGAAACCGGGAGCCACGGCGTCGATCCCCACCAGGGCGAAAGACGCGAGCGCCCCCATCACGGTGAGACCGACGGTGTGCGGCAGACTCACCAGCCGGTAGTTGAGAAAGCCCAGCGCCGCCGCCAGCACCACCAGCAGGGCCGCGAGTTCGAAGACCGTCACGCCATCGTCCTCCGCTGCGACAGCCTAGCCCTGCCAGGGCGCGATGTCCCCCGCAGTCTGCTCGGCGGTGAAGGCTGCGCAGAAATCCTCGAGCCGGCCCGCGGCGATGGCCTCGCGCAACCGCCGCATGAGATCCTGATAGAACCAGACATTGTTCCAGGTCAGCAGGATGGCGCCCAGCATCTCCCCGGAGCGCACCAGATGGTGCAGATAGGCCCGCGAATAGTCGCGTGCCGCCGGGCAGTCGCTGGTCTCGTCGAGCGGCCGCGGATCGTCGCGATGGCGGGCATTCTTCAGATTGACGGTGCCGAAACGGGTGAAGGCCTGCCCGGTACGGCCCGAACGGGTCGGCAGGACGCAATCGAACATGTCGATCCCCCGGCACACCGCGCCGAGGATGTCGAGGGGCTTGCCCACCCCCATCAGATAGCGCGGACGATCTTCGGGCAGATCCGGACAGATTGCATCGAGGGTCGCGAACATCACCTGCTGGGGCTCGCCGACGGCGAGCCCGCCCACCGCGTAGCCGTCGAAGCCGATCTGCCGCAGGCCGGCGGCGGAACGGGCGCGCAGTGCGGCATCGGTGCCGCCCTGAACGATGCCGAACAGCCCGTATCCGGGACGCGGCGCGAAGGCTCGTTTCGAGCGCTCCGCCCAGCGCAGGGAAAGCTCCATCGCCCGCTCCATCTCGGCCGGCGATGCCGGCAGCTTCAGGCATTCGTCGAGCTGCATGCTGATATCGGCATCCAGCAGATACTGGATCTCCACCGCCCGCTCGGGGGTGAGCTCGTGCAGGCTGCCGTCGAGATGGGAGCGGAACACCACCCCGCGCTCCTCGAGCCGGCGGAGCGCGGCCAGCGACATCACCTGAAAGCCGCCGCTGTCGGTGAGGATCGGCCCGGGCCAGTTCATGAAACGGTGGAGGCCGCCGAGCCGCGCGATGCGTTCGGCCCCCGGCCGCAGCATCAGATGGTAGGTGTTGCCGAGCACGATCTCGGCACCCGTCGCCCGCACCATCTCCACGGTCAGCGCCTTGACGGTGGCGGCGGTGCCGACCGGCATGAAGGCCGGGGTCTCGATGGTGCCATGGGCGGTCTCGATGCGCCCGCGGCGCGCCGCACCGTCGCGGGCCAGGAGCGTGAAGCGGATGCCGCTCACGCTTCCTCCGGCGGGTCACCGCCGTCCTGGCGATCGAGCAGACAGGCATCACCGTAGGAGAAAAAGCGGAAGCTCCGCGCCACGGCGAAGGCGTAGGCTTCCCGCATGCGCCGGTAGCCGGCGAAGGCGCAGACCAGCATGAACAGGGTGGATTTCGGCAGGTGGAAGTTCGTCAGGAGCCGATCGACTGCCCGGAAGCGATGGCCCGGCGTGATGAAAAGCGCGGTCTCGCCACTGCCCGCTGCGATCCGGCCCTGTTCGTCGGCGACGCTTTCGAGGGTACGCAGGACGGTGGTGCCGACGGCGACGATCCGGCCACCTCGTGCGCGCGTACGCGCGATGGCCGCGGCCGTGGCCTCCGGGACCTCGTACCACTCGGCGTGCATGCGGTGTTCGCGCACATCCGCAACGCGAACCGGCTGTAAGGTGCCGAGGCCGACATGCAGGGTGACCTTCGCGAATTCCACCCCCGTTTCCTCCAGGGCCGCCACCAGCTCCGGCGTGAAATGCAGCCCGGCGGTGGGCGCGGCGATCGAGCCTTCCCGTTCCGCGAACAGGGTCTGATAATCGAGACGATCGGCGTCGCATGGCTCGGGGCGGCGGATGTAGGGCGGCAGCGGCATGGCCCCGTGCCGGCGAACGGCCTCGAGAAGGGTCGTTCCTTCGAGATCGAAGCGCAGGCGGAGCTCGCCGCCTTGGCCGCGTCCCTCCACCTCCGCCTGCAGCCCCTCCGCGAGGAGGAGACGGTCGCCCGGCCGCAGGCGGCGGGCACCCTTGGCGAGCGCCGTCCAGCGCCGCGGATCCTCGGCCTTCAGGAGGGTGATCTCCACCCTCGCCGCACCGCGCCGGGCCTTGAAACGCACCGGCAGCACGCGGGTGTCGTTGACCACCAGCAGATCGCCCGGCGCCAGCAGGCGCGGCAGGTCCCGCACCCGCCTCTCGCGAAACGGCCCCTGCGGCGGCACCAGCAACAGCCGCGCCGCATCGCGGGGCCGGACCGGTGCCTGGGCGATGCGCTCGGCCGGCAGCGCGAAATCGAACAGATCGACACGCATCGGCGGCTCAGGCGCGCCCGCGTTTCCGGTCGAGTTCGGCGAGGACGTTGGGGGAGACGAAGCTGGAGACGTCGCCCTCGAGACTGTGGATCTCCTTGACGAAGCGGGAGGAGATGAACTGCACGGTCTCCGAGGCCATCAGGAACACGGTCTCGATCTTCGGACAGATCCGCTTGTTGTTGGCGGCCATCTGGAACTCGTATTCGAAATCGGAGACCGCGCGCAGGCCGCGGATGATCATCTCCGCCCCTTCGCGGGTGGCGAAGCGCACCAGCAGGGTGTCGAAGGGTGCCACCTCGACCCGGGCGCCGTTGGTCTGATTACCGGCCAACAGCCCGTCGATGTCCGCCCGGACCATGCGCACCCGCTCCTCGAGGGTGAACAGCGGATTCTTTCCGGCATTGACGGCTACCGCCACCACCAGCCGATCGACCAGCATCGAGGCCCGGCGGATGACGTCCGTATGCCCATTGTGGATGGGATCGAACGTGCCGGGATAGACACCGACGCGTTTGCGCATGGCTTCCTCTCCAGCCTGCGGGAGGATCAGTTCTCTCCGTTCCCGCCGCCGTTCCGTTCCTCTTCCGCCTCCTCGGCCGCATCGGTCTCTTCGGCTTCCTCGAGCCGCGCCGCCGAGACCACCCGTTCCTCGGGATCGATATCGAACAGGCGCACGCCCTGGGTCTTGCGACCGGCGATCCGGATCTGCCTCACGGGAATGCGGATGGTCTTACCGCCGTCGGTGACCAGCATGAGATGGTCCTGGTCCTCGACCGGGAAGGTGGCCGCCACCCGCCCGTTGCGCTCGGAGGTCTCGATATTGATGATCCCCTGTCCGCCGCGATTGGTGATGCGATACTCGTACGCGGAGCTGCGCTTGCCGTAGCCGCGTACCGTCACCGCCAGCACGAACTGCTCGCGCGCCTCGAGCTCGGCGTAGCGCTCGGGGGTCAGCACCTGGAAGGGCGGAATCTCGGCCTCGCCATTCTCGCCGTTGGCGCGCCGGGTAGCGCCGGCGATGCGCAGATATTCCTCGCGCTCCTCCGGCGTGGCCTCGACATGATCGAGGATCGACATGGAAATCACCTCGTCGCCGGCATGCAGCTCCATGCCGCGCACCCCTTCGGAAGCACGCGAGCGGAACACCCGCAGGCTGGCCACCGGAAAGCGGATCGCCTTGCCACCGGCGGAGGCCAGCAGCACGTCATGGCCATCGTCGCAGACCGCGACCCCGATCAGCCGGTCGCCATGCTCCAGCCCCATGGCGATCTTGCCGTTTCTCGGCACCCGCACGAAGTCGGAAAGTTCGTTGCGTCGCACCTTGCCATGGGCGGTGGCGAACATGACGCTCATGCTCTCCCACCGCTCTTCCTCCTCGGGCAGAGGCAGGACGGCGGTGACCGCCTCCTCGCGGGCCATTGCCGGAAACAGGTTGACCATCGCCTTGCCCCGGGCCTGGGGAGCACCGAGGGGCAGCTTGTAGACCTTGAGCTTGTAGACCCGGCCGAGATCGGTGAAGAACAGCACCGGCGTGTGGGTGCTGGCGACGAACAGCTTGGTGACGAAATCGTCCTCGTGGGTCTTCATCGCCGCCCGGCCCTTGCCGCCGCGGCGCTGCGCCCGGTATGTCGAGAGCGGCACCCGCTTGATGTAGCCCTTGTGGGTGACCGTCACCACCATGTCCTCGCGCTGAATGAGCGCCTCGATATCGGTATCGATCTCGGCATCGACATCGATTTCGGTGCGGCGCTCGGTGGCGAACTTCTGGCGGACCGCGAGCAGCTCCTCCTTCATCACCTCCAGCAGCCGCTGCCGCGAGCGCAGGATCTCGAGGAGCTCGGCGATGCGCAGACCGATCTCCTCCAGCTCCTTGCGGATCTTGTCGCGCTCGAGCGCGGTCAGGCGCTGCAGGCGCAGATCGAGAATGGCCTGGGCCTGCTTTTCCGACAGACGGTAGACGGGCCGCTCCTCGCCCTCGCCGAAACCGTCCTCGACCAGACGCAGCAACGGCAGGATCTCGCCCGCCGGCCAGGCGCGCGCCATCAGCTCGCTGCGTGCCGTCTGGGGATCGGGAGCCCGGCGGATGAGCGCGATCACTTCCTCGATGTTGGCCACGGCCACGGCGAGACCGGCCAGCAGATGGGCGCGATCCCGGGCCTTCTGCAGCTCGAAGGCGGTGCGCCGGCTGATCACCTGCTCGCGGAATTCGAGAAAAGCCTCGAGCACTTCCTTGAGGGACATCAGCATCGGCCGGCCGCGATGAAGGGCGACCATGTTGATGCCGAAGCTCGATTGCAGCGGCGTGTAGCGATAGAGCTG
>JALSRW010000644.1 GCA_026984595.1 Alphaproteobacteria bacterium | reverse complement strand
GTGCCATCGGCCCCCGACCCATCGATCTGCATCTCGAGGGGCTGGAACGGATGGGAGCCGAGATCGCTCTCGAGGCCGGCTATGTCGAGGCCCGGGCCCCCAGGGGGTTGCGCGGCGCCCACATCCAGTTTCCCCAGCCCTCGGTGGGGGCCACCGAAAACCTGATGATGGCTGCGTGCCTGGCGCGTGGTGAGACGGTGATCGAGGAGGCGGCGCAGGAGCCGGAGATCGTCGATCTCGCCGCCTGTCTCTCGGCGATGGGGGCGCGGATCGAGGGTGCCGGCACCAGCACCATCCGCATCGAAGGGGTGGAGCGGTTGCACGCGGCCCGCCACAGCATTCTCCCGGACCGCATCGAGACCGGCACATATGTGATGGCGGCGGCCATCACCGGCGGTCGCATCGCCCTTCGTCACGGTCGCATGGAGCTGTTCGGCGCCGCCGCCGAGACCCTCGCCGAGGCCGGCGTGAAACTGGAGCAGACCGGGGAAGGGCTCCGCGCCGAGCGGGCCGGAGAGATGCTTTGCGGGGTCGATGTGCGCACCCTTCCCTTCCCGGGATTCGCCACCGACTTGCAAGCGCAGTTCATGGCCCTCATGTGTATTGCGGAAGGGGCCGCGATGATCACCGAGACCATCTTCGAGAACCGTTTCATGCACGTGCCGGAGCTGATGCGCATGGGCGCGCGGATCACGGTACACGGGCGGACGGCCCTGGTGCGTGGCGTGCCGGCGCTCAAGGGGGCGCCGGTGATGGCCACCGATCTGCGGGCCTCGGTGTCGCTGGTACTGGCGGCGCTGGCGGCCGAGGGACGGACCGAGATCAACCGGATCTATCATCTCGATCGCGGCTATGAACGGATCGAACAGAAGCTGGCCGCGCTGGGAGCACGCATCGAACGGGTGCCATGATGAAAAAACTCAAGCTTCGGGCCGAGGATCCGCAGGATCTGGCGATCATTTCCGCGATCCTGCAGGATGCACGCGTATCCCTCGGCGAAATGGCCTTCGACCCGGAAAGCGGGCGCTTCATGGCGGCGTTCGCCCGCTACATGCGCGAGCTGCAGGAGGATCCCTGTTCCTGCGAGGGGCTGCTCGAAATCCCCTCGGCGCTGACCTTCGAAAAGGTGGAGCGTGTCCTCTATCGCGACATCGATACCGGGGACCGGGCGAAGGAGATGACGCTCCTGACCATCGCCACCGAGCCCGGCCGCGATCATCTCCTGCACATCCATCTGCTGTTCGCGGGCGGCGCCGAGATCCAGCTCCGGAGTGACGCCATCCACTGTCGTCTCGAGGATTTCGGCGAAAGCTGCCCTTGTCGGGTGAATCCCTGCGATCATTTCGCCGAAACGGCGTGAGCGGTCCCGCGTGCCGGTCCGTCTGTACAGCACCGATCCCGATTTCCCGGTCCGCTTCCGCGAGCTGGTCGAGCGGCGGCGCGAACAGGAGATCGAGCTGCGGGATGCGGTCGCGGCGATCATCGCCGAAGTGCGCGATCGGGGCGATGCCGGCCTGATCGCCTGCACCCGGCGGTTCGACCGCCTGACCCTCACCGCCGATCGCCTGCGCGTCACCGAAGAGGAAGTGGCGGCGGCGCGGCGGAGCTGTGATGCGGCGGTGCTCGAGGCTCTCGAATTCGCCGCCGCGCGCATCCGCGCTTTCCACGAGCGACAACTTCCCGCCGATTTCGAGGAGGTGGACGCGCTCGGGGTCCGGATGGGACTGCGCTGGCGGCCGATCGATGCCGTCGGGCTCTACGTGCCGGGCGGCACGGCCGCCTATCCGAGTTCGGTGCTGATGAAT
>JALSRW010000643.1 GCA_026984595.1 Alphaproteobacteria bacterium | reverse complement strand
CCGGCTGTCGTCGCCTGGTGATGACCGTGCCCAGCCCCGAGGGCCGGCTGGCGCCCCTGGTGCTTGCGGCGGCCGCAATCGCCGGCATCGACGAGATCTACCGGATCGGCGGCGCCCAGGCGATCGCCGCCCTGGCCTTCGGGACCGAGACGATATCTCCCGTCGACAAGGTGGTGGGCCCCGGCAACGCCTATGTCGCCGAAGCCAAGCGCCAGCTCTTCGGCCGCATCGGCATCGACATGATCGCCGGGCCTTCGGAAGTGGTGGTGGTCGCCGACGGCGGCCAGCGAGCCGACTGGCTGGCCGCCGATCTGCTCTCCCAGGCCGAGCACGATCCCCGTGCCCAGGCCATCCTGATCACCGAGGATGCCGCCCTCGCCGAGCGGGTGGAGGCGGCGGTGGAGAGACAGCTCGCCACCCTGGCACGTGCGGACACGGCGCGGGCGAGCTGGCGGCAGGAGGGGGCGATCATCCTGGTCGACGATCCGGGCGAGGTGCCGGCGCTGGTGGATGCGCTGGCGCCCGAGCATCTGGAGCTGATGGTCGAGGATCCCGAACCGCTGCTCGAGCAGGTGCGCAACGCCGGCGCCATTTTCCTCGGTCCCTGGACGGCCGAGGTGATCGGCGATTACGTGGGCGGTCCCAACCATGTGCTGCCCACGGGGCGCACCGCCCGCTTCGCCTCCGGCCTGGGCGTCCACGATTTCATGAAGCGCACCACCATTCTCGGCTGCGATCGTGCGGCCTTCGCCGGGCTCGCCGGAGCGGCCGCCCGTCTGGCGCGGGCCGAGGGGCTCGAAGCCCATGCCCGGGCCATCGAGATGCGTCTGGACGATCGCCGGTGAGCGAGGACAAGGCCGGGCGGATCGTCGATATCGCCCTCGACGAAAAGAGCATCGTGCGCTGGAGCCCGGAGATCGAGCACGAACGCAATGTCGCCATCTTCGATCTCCTGGAACGGAACAGCTTCCGGCTGGTCGAGGGGTTCGAGGGGCCGTATCGTCTGCTGCTGTCGCTGCGCGACGCCACCCTGATCATGCGCATCAGCGACGAGGCGGGCGAGCAATGCCGGGAGGTGGCGCTGCCGATGCGGCCGCTGCGGCGCATCATCCGCGACTATTTCATGATCTGCGACAGCTATTTCCAGGCCATCCGCGGCTCCACGCCGAGCCGCATCGAAGCCATCGACATGGCCCGCCGCGGCCTGCACAACGAAGGTTCGGAGATGCTGAGCGAGGCGCTCAGCGATCGCATCGCGATGGACAGCGATACCGCACGCCGTCTGTTCACCCTGGTCTGCGTCCTGCATCTGCGCGGATGATGCATGAGCGAGCTGCCCGGCGCCGTCCTGTTCGCCTGCACCATGAACAGCATCCGCTCGCCCATGGCCGAGGCGATCATGAAGTATCTGCACGGCCACCGGGTCTATATCGATAGCTGCGGGGTGCGCAGGGGCACCGTCGATCCCTTCGCGGTGGCGGTGCTCGACGAGCTGGGCATCGATCTGAGCGGCCATACACCCAAATCCTTCGACGATCTCGAGGACGACTATTTCGACCTCGTGGTATCGCTGTCGCCGGAGGCCCAGCACCGGGCCGTCGAGCTCACCCGCAACGGCACCACCGAGCTGGAATTCTGGCACATGCCCGACCCCTCGCTGATCGAAGGCTCGCGCGAACAGCGTCTCGACGGCTACCGTCGGCTTCGCGATCGGATCATGGAGCGGATCATCCTCCGCTTTCCGCCCAGCGGCAGTCCCGGCGTCTGAACCGCCGCACGGAAGGCGTTCAGCCGCTCGCCGTGGCCGTCTCGAGGATCGTCCGCAGCTTCTCGTAGATCCAGGGATTGCCGACCACGATGGTGCCTTCGGCGAACAGATCCTCGTCGCCCTCGAGACGGCCCACCATGCCGCCGGCCTCGCGGATCAAGAGGATGCCGGCGGCGATGTCCCAGGGCTTGACGCCGTACTCCCAGAACCCGTCCTGGCGGCCGGCGGCGACATAGGCGAGGTCGAGGGAGCAGGTGCCGAGGCGCCGCAGGCCGGCGGCCTCGTCGGCCACCTTCTCCATCTGCCGGGTGAAGCCCTTCTCGCGCCCCTTCCAGCTCTGCACGGGAAGACCGCAGCCGATCAGTGCGCTGTGCATCTCCCGCCGGCTGGAGACGCGAAGCCGGCGATCGTTGAGAAACGCTCCACTGCCCCGCTCGGCGGTGAACAGCTCGTTCTTGACCGGATCGTAGACCAGCCCGGCGACGATCTCGCCCCGGTGTTCGAGGCCGATGGAGATCGCCCAATGCGGCAGGCCGTGGAGGAAATTGGTGGTGCCGTCCAGAGGGTCGACGATCCAGCGATGCTCCCGGTCGCGCCCTTCCCGCACGCCACTTTCCTCGAGCAGAAAGCCCCAGTCCGGCCGTGCCCGCCGCAGCTCCTCGAAGAGGATCCGCTCGGCCCGACGATCCGCGGCCGAGACGAAATCTCCCGGCCCCTTGATGGAGACCTGGAGCTGTTCGACTTCGCCGAAGTCGCGCAGCAGCGTGCGCGCCGCCTTGAGGGCGGCGCGCGTCATGATTTCCATGTTGGCGGAATGTCGGGGCATGGGCGTCCTTCAGTCGCGGGCGCGTTCGACATAGGAATGGTCGCGGGTATTGACCACCACCCGCGTGCCCCGCTCGATATGGGGCGGCACCATGATCCGGATGCCGATATCCAGCACCGCCGGCTTGTAGGAGGCGGCGGCGGTCTGGCCCTTGACCACCGGATCGGCCTCGACCACCTCGCACACCACCGTCTCCGGCAGTTCGACGAGGATCGGCCGCCCTTCGTGCTGCAGCACCGAGACCACCATGCCCTCCTTGAGGAATACCGCCTGATCCCCGATCAGCTCCCGCGCCAGGGCGATCTGGTCGAAGGTTTCCTGGTTCATGAAATGCAGCAGTTCCCCGTCATCGTAGAGGAACTGGTAGGGCACTTCCTCGAGCCGCACCCGTTCCACCGTCTCGGCCGCCCGGAAGCGCTCGTTGAGCTTGGTGCCGTCGGGCAGGCTCTTGAGTTCCACCTGCTGATAGGCCGGCCCCTTGCCGGGCTTGACATGCTCGGTCTTGACCACCTGCCAGAGCTTGCCCTTGTGCTCGATGACCATGCCCGGCTTGAGGTCGTTGGCACTGATCTTCATGACATTCCGTTTCCTTCGCCGTCGGCCGCGGTGATCGCGGCGGCGAGTGTTGCAATGGTTTCCAGGGCCTCGGCCGGCGATTCCCGGAAATCGGGAGCGATCACCACGAACCCCGCTCCCGCCCGGGCGAGGCGCCGCGCCAGCCCGGGGTCGGGTGGGATCGCCGCCGCACAGGGCAGAACGAACAGTTCCGACCACCAGGTGCAGAGTTCGACGAGCCGGTCGGCACCGGCCTCCAGATCCGTCTCCGGCGCGCCGAACATCACATAATCGGCTCCGTTCTCCCCCGCAACCATCGCCGCATGCCGCGACCCGCCGCAGGCGGCTCCCACCAGCCGCTCCTCGCCGAGGCGCCGGCGGGCACCCGCGACCTCCTGCCAGTCGCGCAGATGCACCCCGTCGGCGAGCCCCGACGCCACCGGCTCGAGGCGGTCGACCAGCAGCAGGGCCGCAGCAGCCTCGTGGCAGCACCGCAGTCGGCGGGCCAGCTCCTCATCCGGCGCGTCCGGAGCATCGAGCAGCAGACCGGCCACCTCGGTACGGGCCAGCGCATTCTCCAGCGCGGTCTGCGCCTCCGGCCCGAGAGGGGCGGCGGAGACCGCGAGGAGCAGGCGGCACTGCTGCTCCTCGGGTTCCAGCCAGTGCTCCGCTTCGCTCACATCTCGTTCTTGTAGATGCGGATCACCGAATCGAGCAGCTTCAGGGCCTCTTCCCGGGGGCGCCGGAAGCTGTTGCGGCCGATGATCGAGCCCGAGCCGCCACCGTCGCGGATCTGGCGGATCTCCTCGAGCAGACCCTCGGTGTCCTTGGCCTCGCCGCCGCTGAACACCACCAGCCGCTTGCCGTCGAAGGCGCATTGCATGACGTGGCGGATGCGGTCGGCGAGGGTGGCACGCGGGATGTGGGCGCTCTCGTAGACCGGCCTGGCGGCATCCAGATCGATCATGTCCCGGGGCGGCTTGACCTTGATGATGTTGGCCCCCATCAGGGCCGCCATGTGCGCCGCATAGGCGACGATGTCGAGGGCGGTCTCGCCTTCCTTGCTGACCTTGCCGCCGCGCGGATAGGACCAGACCACCGCGACCAGCCCGTAACTCTTGGCCTCGCGGATGATCTCGCGGAGCTCCTCCATCATCGCGTAGCAGGCATCGGAACCCGGATAGATGGTGAAGCCGATGCCCACGCATCCCAGCCGCAGGGCGTCC
>JALSRW010000642.1 GCA_026984595.1 Alphaproteobacteria bacterium | reverse complement strand
GCTTGCTGTTCGGAGCGGGCGAGGGCACGCAGAGCCAGGGTCAGATGCCCGAGGCGGGCGGCGACGGCGAGACGACGCGCATCCCCGGGTCCCACCTCGAGAGTGACCGTGCGCACCTTGGCCTTGAGTTCGGGTCCACCTTCGCCGGCGGGCGCGAGCCGCCGTCCCACGGCGACCACGCGCAGATCCCGCAGCACGGTCTCGCCGACGCGCCGTTCCTCACCCTCCTCGGAGCTGATCTCCTGGGTCAGGATGACGTCGACCCGATCGCCGGGCATGACGAGCCCGCCGTGAGCCGTGGCCTCGTCGACGGGAACGGTCACCGCCCGCATGCCCGGATCCAGCACCGCGGCGAGAAAGCCGCGCTCTCCGGGTTGCACCACGTCCTCCGGAGTGATCGGCTGTCCGGTCGCCACCATGCGGCGGACGACGGCGCCGGTGAGCTCCCCGGGATCCAGCTCGCCCGCTTCGATGTAGGCCTCGGGCAGCTCCACATCCGGCCACTCCTGCCATCGCAGTGATCCGGGCCGCAGCAGCGTGCCGACCTCGAGGGGATGGGCCGCGACCAGCACCCGCCGCCTGGGGGCCGGATCCTCGCGCGCGGCGAGCTCGGGGCCGGCCGCCTGTCTGCGGTTCTCGATCCACTGTCGGGCATAGAACACCGTGGCTCCCGCGAGGCCGACGGCCAGGGCCAGCATGACGAGACGGCGCAGCATGGGCAGTCCTCACCAGGCGAATCGTGAGCCCACGACCGCGATGCCACCGCAGGCGATGGCCACCGCATAGGGCACGCTAGCCGCCGGCCCTGAAGATTCGGTTAACGCCGCCGCGGCGAGCCTGGGGCCCAGATACGGCACAGCCAGGAACATCCACGCCCAGCGTCGGGCCAGGAGGAGGAGCAGGGCGAGCACGCCCCCGGCGACAGCGGTAAGAAGCAGAAAAGGGGCCACGTTCGCGGCCCCGCACCACAGCGCGGCGGTCGAGGCGAGCTTCACGTCGCCGCCGCCGAGCCACCCCCGGATCCAGCACAGAAAGAGGACGGCGAACAGGGCAAGGGTCGCGCCGAGGGTCGCAAGCGGCGCGATCGCAGGTCGCGCGAGCAGGAGCCAGAACGGTGCGAGAAGCAGCAGCGCTGCCGGCAGGGCATTGGGCACGCGGCGCGTGTGCAGGTCATATGCCGCCGCCAGGGCGAGGATGGCGAAGAACGCTGCCGCGAGGGCGGTGCGCAGAAAAGGGGCAATTTCCGGCGGCATGACATTCGTCTCCCTTCATCGACGCACAGGCCGCCGGCGGGCCGCGGGAAACGGCGGCCGGACCGAGGGGCCCGGCCTGCCGTGCCCTTGGCCGGACCTCCGTCAGCTGGAGGGAAGTTCGTCGACGACCTGCTGGAAGGTGTTCTGCAGGCCGGTACCGAGGTTCGTCAGCACGGTAATGAGCACGACGGCGACGAGAGCCGCAATGAGCCCGTACTCGATGGCGGTGGCGCCGCTCTCGTCACGAAGGAACTTGTGCATGAGATGCATGGTGACACTCCTGTGGTTGACTGACCCCGTCGGCGCGCACTCTCGCCGGCAAATGTTAACAAAGCGTAAATTCCGGCGGGGCGGACGCCGGGGCGACTTTTTTCGGCACCCGGGTACGCAGGTGCTGCGGGCAGTTGCGCCCGGGGTGCTGCGACGAATCGCGGCGGTGCGCCCAGAAGCCCCGGCTTGGTTCCGCCGGGGCGACCCGCCTATATGCAGACAACAGGTTGACGCACGGCGCAGATGGCGCGGCTTCGCGGGCCCCGCCATCGGTCACGGTGCGCATCCGCCACCGACGTCGGGAGACGCAGCCATGAAGAACGGGGTGGTGATCGTCAGTGCCGCGCGCACGCCCATCGGATCCTTCAACGGCGTTTTCGCCACCGTGCCCGCGCACGAGCTCGGACGGACGGCGATCCGGGCGGCGCTGGAGCGGGCGGGGGTGGAGCCGGGCGAGGTGTCGGAGGTGCTCATGGGACAGATCCTGACCGCCGCCCAGGGCCAGAATCCCGCCCGTCAGGCGTCGGTCCACGCGGGCATCCCGGTCGAGGTTCCCGCCTACAACGTCAACATGCTCTGCGGCTCGGGTCTCAAGAGCGTGACGCTTGCCTGCCAGGCGATCGCTGCGGGCGATTCCCGCATCGTCGTGGCGGGCGGGCAGGAAAGCATGAGCCAGGCGCCGCACGCCGCCCATCTGCGCGGCGGGGTGAAGATGGGCGAACTCGAGCTCGTCGACACCATGCTCAG
>JALSRW010000641.1 GCA_026984595.1 Alphaproteobacteria bacterium | reverse complement strand
CGAGCCCGTCGAACACGCCCACGCGCCCTGGGAGAAGCAGGTCGACGCCATTCTCCGCCTGTTGGTGGGCAAGGGGGTGATGACCCTCGACGAGCTGCGTCGCGGCATCGAGGAGCTGGGCCCCGGGGCCTATGACGAGCTCTCCTATTTCGAGCGCTGGATCTCCTCGATCAGCAACATTCTGCTGGAAAAGGGCGTGCTCGAGGTGGCCGAGCTCGGCGCCGCCATCGAGGCGGCGCGAGCCCGTCGCGAGGCGGCGGCATGACCGTCCCTCCCCGCTACCGCCCGGGACAGCGGGTGCGGGTGCGGAACTGGTACCCGCCGGGCCATGTGCGCACGCCCTTCTACATGCGCGGCCATCGCGGCGAGATCCTGCGGGTGATCGGCCCCATGCCCAATCCCGAGGATCTGGCCTATGGACGCACCGACCGGCCGCCGGTGCCGGTCTATCGGGTGCGGTTCCGCCACCGTGAACTCTGGCCCGAGGACGACAATCCGCGGGAGGACACGGTGGTCGCCGATCTCTGCGAACACTGGCTGGAACCCGAGGAGACCGCGTCGTGAGCAGCGGCCATCGTCACCCTCACCCGCCGCAGCAGCCGGATATCGAGGACGGCCCGTACACCTGGCACATGGCGCTGACCGATGCGGTCACCGATCTCCTGCTGGCGAAGGGGGTGATCACCGGCGCGGAACTGCGGCGCACACTGGAGACCATCGATGCCGCCACTCCCGCCCATGGCGCGCGTCTGGTGGCCCGCGCCTGGCTGGACCCGGACTTCAAGGCGCGGGTGCTGGAGGATGCCAATGCGGCAGCGGGGGAACTCGGGATCGATGCCGGGGCGATCCCCATCCGGGCGGTGGAGAACCGCTCCGATCTGCACAATGTCATCGTCTGCACCCTCTGTTCCTGCTATCCGCGCTATCTGCTCGGCGCCGCTCCCGACTGGTACAAATCCCGTGCCTACCGCTCCCGGGTGGTGCGCGAGCCGCGGGCGGTGCTGGCCGAATTCGGCCTCCATCTGCCGGACCATGTACGCATCGAGGTCCATGACAGCACCGCCGAGCTCCGCTACATGGTGCTGCCGCTGCGTCCGGCGGGTACCGAAGGGCTCGACGAGGAAGCTCTGGCGGCCCTGGTGACCCGCGACTGCATGATCGGAACGGCAGTTCCGGCGGCGCCCGCCGAGCCCTGATCCCACCTCACCTTTTCCCGACAAACCACGGATTTCCGGGCCTTTTTCCCGGTCCGTCCCCATTGTCGCCTTATGGTTTTGTCGCCACAGTCGAGCTGTTTGCATGTTCTTCTGCAGAATCATTTGTGCGGAACCGTTTGCATCTGCCGCTATTTATGATAATGCGAAAGTGCAGTCGCAGATGCAACGGGAGTGACTCGATGACGTTGGACGAGCTGAACAAGGAGGTCGCGGACGCTACCGGAATGACCAAGGCTAGCGCTTCCAAGGCCGTTCACGCAGTTCTCGCCAGCATTCAGAAGGCCCTCGCCAAGGGGCAGAAAGTCTCCATTGCCGGGTTCGGCGTGTTCGAAGTCACGCATCGTCCGGCCCGCAAAGGTCGCAATCCGCGAACCGGCGAAACCATTACGATTCCGGCCGCCAACGCGGTCCGCTTCAAGCCCGGCAAGGGGCTTCGGGAAGCCGTCAACAAATAATATCCAAGCAAAACAACGCGGATTTATTTGAGAGGGTCGGACCAATCGTCCGGCCCTCGGTCGCGTCCGGGTTGATCGATCCAGGCCAGCCACACCGCCGCCGTCCAGCCGAAGCAGGCACCGCCCAGCCCCTCTCCCGACAACGGATCGAAATATTCGCGAAAGCCGCCGCCGGCGATCAGGGCGGCGGTGTCCCGCCGCAACCTCCGGGCGGCCTTCTCCGCCCCCCTCTCCTGCGCGCCGCGGCCGATCAGCAGGTTGGCCACGGGCCAGACCGGCCCCCGCCAGTAGCGGCGGCGATCGAAGGCCGGATCCCCGGCGGGCACGCTGGAAAGCGCATAACGCGTGGTATCGACCCAATGATCGAGGGTGGCCGCCAGCCGCGCGTCCCCGAGCCCCGCGAGGAAGGCCAGGAAACCGGCATGGGTGCGGGCGGGAATGCGGCATTCGCGGCGCAGGTCGAAGGCGTGCCAGAGACCGCTCTCCGGATCGGCCAGCAGCCGCGGCAGAGCCGCCTCGGCGCGGGCGATCCAGATCCCGATCCGCGCTTCGGCTTCCTTCTCGCCCAGGATTCGCGCGAGTTGCGCGAGATCCCGATCGGCCCGCAGGAGGATGGCGTTGGTGCCCGGATCGACCACCAGGAACGGCGAACGCGCCACCATTTCGGCCGGATCGTAGGCCAGCTCGCGGAAGAGCTGCACCAGCGTCATATAGCGGTCGTATTCCGCCCGGGTGGGCCGCTGGGCGGCATCGACATGGGCCAGATCGCGGCGCTCGTAGGGAGCGAGATCGGGCGCGGGTACCACCGCCGCCAAGGGTGCGTCCCAGGCCGGACTGTTGTCCATCCCGGTTTCCCAGGGATGGACCGTGGCCACGAACCCCCGCTCCTCGGGGTCGCGTGCGCGGTGGAACCAGGCGTGCCAGGCGAGGAGCCGCGGAAACAGACGGGCGACCGCCGCCAGCGCCGCTTCCCGGTCGACGGCACGTTCCAGCATCCAGCGCACGCAGCTCGCCGCCACCGGCGGCTGGGTGATGCCCGAGCTCGCCGGCCGGCGTCCGGTGGCCCAGACCGCGGGGCCCGGGAAGTAGCCGGGATCGTCGCGGTGGAAGACGATATGCGGGACCATCCCGTCCGGCCACTGGGCGGCGAACAGGGTCTCGATCTCCTGCCAGGCCCGCGGCTCGTCGAAGCATGCCCAGCCCAGGGCCACGAGACAGCTATCCCAGTTCCACTGGAAGGGGTAGAGGCCGGCGCTGGGCACGGTGTAGCCGCCGCGATCGTTCGCCCGCAGCACGGCGATCGCCCGTTCGCGCAAGCTCTCCGCGGCTGGTGGTGTCATGCGCGGATCGCCCGTTCGCGTCCGGGATCGAACCAGCGCAGCCGGTCGGCACGCGGCCTGAGCCGCAAGGTTTCGCCCGCGCGCAACGGCAGATCGGCATCCCCCGCAAAGCGCAGGGAGCCACCGTCGAGACGGAGGATGGCGAGCTGGTGCGAGCCCAGCGGCTCGACCACCTGGATGGTGCCGACCAGCGCCGGCTCCTCCCCCTGCACCGGCTCCAGATCCTCCGGCCGGACGCCCATCAGCAGCCTGGAGCCGGCATCGCGGGGTCCGTCGAGCTCGAGATCGCCGATCCGCCAACGGCCCGGGGCGACGGCCCGGGCCTCCAGGAAGTTCATGGGCGGGCTGCCGATGAAGCCGCCGCAGAAGAGGGTGGCCGGGTTGCGGTAGATCTCGAGCGGGGTGTCGTACTGCTCGATCTCCCCGCCATGCATGACGGCGATGCGGTCGGCGAGGCTCATCGCCTCCACCTGATCGTGGGTGACGTAGATGGTGGTGGTCCGGCTTTCCCGCAGAATGGTCTTGAGCTCGGCCCGCATCTCGAGGCGCAGCAGCGCATCGAGATTGGACAGGGGCTCGTCCATCAGCAGCACCTGCGGGCGCACCGCCAAGGCCCGGGCCACCGCCACCCGCTGGCGCTGGCCGCCCGAGAGCTGGCCCGTGTACTTGTCGAGCTGGCTTTCGATGTGCATCAGCTCGGCCGCCCATTCGACGGTGCGCCGGATCTCCTCCTCGCTGCCCAGCTTCTGCATGCGCAAGCCGAAGGCGATGTTGTCGAACACCGTCATGTGCGGAAATACCGCGTAGTTCTGGAAGACCATGGCGATATTGCGGGCGCGCGGCGGCAGCGGATCGATGCGCCGCTCGCCGATCCACACCTCGCCCTGATCGGCGCTCTCCAGACCGGCGATGATCCGCAACAGCGTGGTCTTGCCGCAGCCCGAGGGGCCGAGCAGGACGGTGAACTCGCGATCGGCCACCTCCATGGAGACCGACTTCAGCGCCACGAACTTGCCGAAGGTCTTCTTGATGTCCTTGACCAGGATGCGCGCCATCGGTTTGCGGTAGTCCCCTAGCGGTTGGCGATGCCCCACATGGAAAACAGGTAGCGGCGCACGGCGAAGATGAAGACGAGCGCCGGCAGGATCAGGAAGAACCCGCCCGCGAAGCGGAAATGCAGGGGCGATTCGTTGAGGCTGGTGAGCAGGAAGGCGGTCAGGGTACGTTCCCTCAGCGTCAGCACCGAAGCCGCGAACACCTCGTTCCAGGAGATCACGAAGGCGAAGATCATGGTCGCGGCGATGCCCGGCCGGGCCAGCGGCCAGACCACCTTGCGGAAGGCCTGAAAGCGCGTGCAGCCCAAGGTCCAGGCGGCCTCCTCGAGCTCCCTGGGCACTCCCATGAACAGGCTGGAGGAGACCAGGATGGCGAAGGGAAGCGCCAGCGCGGTGTGCACCAGGGCCACCGCGAAGGGCGTATCGTAGATGCCGATCTGGATGAAGCGCACAGTGAGCGGCAGCGCCAGGATGGCGATCGGAAAGGCGCGGGTGAGCAGGATCAGCAACCGGTAGCCGTCCTTGCCGGGAAAGACGAAGCGGGCCAGCGCGTAGCCCGCCGGCGCCCCGAGCAGGATCGACATGAGCATCGTCAGCACCGCGACGATGATGCTGTTGCGGATGGCGTTCCACACCCCGCGCACGGCGAAGAAGAAGGCGATGGTCTCGGCCGAGATCCGCTCCGGCAGCAGCCCCTTGGGCCAGGCGTTGATGGTCTCGGGACCGCCGAAGGCGCTGATCGCGAGCAGATATATGGGTACCAGCACCCAGATGCTGGCCAGCAGGGCGAGCGACAGATAGAGAACGCGCCGCGGCTTCATGCGAGACTCTCCTCGCGCACCCGCAGCAGTCTCAGATAGAGCCAGGTGGCGGCCAGCGAGACGGTCAGGATCAGCACCGCATAGGCCGAGGCGATTCCGGCGTTCTGGTAGTCGTACTGCCAGGCGAAGGCCTCACCGGCCAGCACCGGCAGATCGCGCCCGCCCAGCACCACCACCACCGCGAACACCTCGAAGGCGAGAATGGTGCGCAGGATGAGGGCGGTCTGGATGCTGGGCTTCAAAAGCGGCAGGGTGATGCGGCGAAAGCGCTGCCACGCACCGGCGCCGAACACCTCGGCCGCCTCGTAGTATTCCTTGGGGATGAGCTGCATGCCGGCCACCAGAATGACCAGCACGATGGCCGTCGCCCGCCAGACCTCGGCCACCACCACGGCGAGAAACAGTGCGAGCGGCGTCTCGTAGGACAGCCACAGCACCGGCCCGTCGATCACCCCGAGCGCCTGCAGGAAGGAATTGATGTAGCCGCGCTCGCCGAGGATCGCCAGCCAGACGATGCCGGCCGCCAGATCGGAGATCCCGAGCGGGATCGTCCAGATGTAGAGGAAGGCGTCGCGGCCGCGACCGAGATTGCCGAGCAGCACCCCGAGCCCGAGCGCCAGCGCGAGCTGCAGCGGCACCACCACGACCACCAGCAGCAGGGTGTTGCGCACCGCATCGGTGAAGTTCAGATCGTCCGCCATCTCGCGGAAATTCTCGAGCGACCACTGCCCGGCGGGGCCGCTGAAGGCGACAATGAAGGCCTCGGCCAAAGGCCACAGGAACAGCAGCGCCAGAAACAGCATGCTCGGGGCGAGCAGCAGGTAGGGCAATGTGCGATCAGCGTTCACCGCGGGTCCCGCCGCAGGAGCCGGCGGGAGGCTGCAGCGCCTCCCACCGCGCGCCATATCCCGGAGTTGTGCCTATTCGACCGGACAGGGACCGTCGGAGGGCGCATCGGGCTCCCAGCAGGGGGCACCGGTCTCCTGCATGATCTCGGCCAGCTTCTCGGCCTGGGTGGCGAGCGCATCGCCGATATCCTCGCCGCGGATGACGATCCGCTGGAAGGTATCGCGGTAGACCTTGTTGAACTCGCCGCCCTTGCTGCCGAGTCCCACCGGCAGCAGCGAAGGCAGGGCGTCGTCGGCCCCGGCCTGGGCGCTGATGGCCGCCGCCGCGAGACGGATGCCGGCCGGCAGATCCTCCGGAAGCTTGGTATCGACGATCGGATAGAAGCCCACCTCGCGCAATGTGACGAGCTGGGTCGAGGGCCGCGTCAGATAGTCGATCAGCTTGGCCGAGGCGGCACGGTCGGGGGTGCCCTCGGGGATGGCG
>JALSRW010000640.1 GCA_026984595.1 Alphaproteobacteria bacterium | reverse complement strand
GTGAGGATCTGCAGGGCAGAGGCGCCGGCGCGGATCTTTGCGTAGGCATCCTGCCCGTCGAAGATGCCGCCGCAACCCACCAGACAGAGTCGGCCCCGGACCAGCCGGGCGGTGCTGCGCAAGAGCTCGGTGGAAAGCGGAAACAGCGGTCGGCCGCTGAGGCCGCCCGGCTCGCGGGAAAGCGGCGAGCGCAGGCCCTCCGGCCGGGAGATGGTGGTGTTGCCGACGATCAGCCCCGTGACCTCGCAGGCGATGGCGGTGTCGACCAGGGCCTCAAGCTCTTCCGCGCCGAGATCGGGGGCGATCTTGACGAACAGGGGCCGGGCGATACCCCGTTCCGCCTGCGCTTGCCGCAGGGCCTCGAGGATCGGGCGCAGCCGGCAGGCGGCCTGGAGATCGCGCAGGCCCGGGGTGTTGGGGGAGGAGACGTTGACCGTCACGTAATCGGCGAACGGCGCCAGCCCCTCGAAGACCCGCCGGTAATCGGCCACCGGATCCGCGCTGTCGCGGTTGATGCCGATATTGACGCCCAGCACCCCCCGGCGGCGCCGGTGCGCGAGCAGGGCCGCCACCCGCTCCATGCCGGCATTGTTGAAACCCATGCGGTTGACGAGCGCCTCGTCCTCCGGCAGGCGGAACAGCCGCGGACGGGGATTGCCGATCTGCGGGCGCGGCGTGACGGTGCCGATCTCGACGAAGGAGAAGCCGAGACGCAGGAGCCCGTCCACCGCCTCGCCGTTCTTGTCGAAGCCGGCGGCCAGACCCAGCGGATGGGGAAGATCGAGGGGTCCGAGGCGGCTGCGCAGCCGTTCGGAGCGCGGGACCGGCAGGGGCGGTGTCATCCGGGCGCCGAGAATGGCGAGGCGGTGCGCCGTCTCCGGTGGCAGGCGATGCAGGAGCGCCAGCCAGCCCATCAACGGCGCCGCGAAGGGCGGCCCCGCGCCGACTGCGAGGCGGGATGCTCAGAAGGGATCGAGGCCGCCATAGGCGATGAAGCCCGGGTTGCGGAAGGAGGGCTTGCCGTAGTCGAGCGGCCGGCCGTCGACGGTGACCACCCGGCCGCCGGCGATCGCCAGCACCGCATGACCGGCGGCGGTATCCCATTCCATGGTCGGACCGAAGCGGGGATAGACATCGGCGCGGCCCTCGGCGATCACGCAGAATTTGAGCGAGCTGCCGGCGGCGATGGTCTCGGCGATGCCGTGGCGCTCGAGCCAGGCATCGGTCTCGGCATCGCGATGGGAGCGGCTGGCGACCGCCACCAGACGCGCCGGATCCGCCCGTCGCACACCGATCCGGCGCTCGCCTTCACGATCCCGACGGAAGGCGCCATGTCCCGCGGCTGCGTGCCAGGAGGTGCCGAGCGCCGGCGCATGGACCACGCCCAGCACCGGGCGGCCTTCTTCCACCAGACCGATATTGACCGTGAATTCGCCGTTCTTCGAGAGGAACTCCTTGGTACCGTCGAGCGGATCGACCAGCCAGAAGGGACCGCTGCCGATCTCGGGGACATGCCCGGCGGCCACCGCTTCTTCGGCGATCACCGGCACCTTCGGCGTGAGACGCCGCAGCTCCTCGAGGAGGATCGCCTCGGCCGCCTCGTCGGCGGCGGTGACCGGCGATGCATCGGCCTTGTAGCGGGTCTCGGTCTCGCCTTCGTAGTAGCGCAGGGTGGCCGCACCGGCCGTTTCGCTGACCGCCAGAAGGGCGTCCAGCAGGGCGGCCTGCGGGTATTCGTCGAACAAGGGCATGGCGCGGGGATCCGATGGTTGGTGGCGGGCCGGTTGTAGGACAGCGCAGGCGGGCCGGCAACGGCCGGGCGAACATCCTGCGGGTCTATGTTAATCGTCCGTTAACCCTCGCCGGCTATCCTGCGGTCGTCGGACATCGTCCGGCCGCAGGCCGGCAGCGACGGAGGTGGACGGGACCTTGCAGCAGGCGCAGGCGGAGCACGAACGATCGCGGGCGAAAGCGGCGCACGAGTTCGCGCTCTATCCGCCGCGCGGGCGCAAGGGCCTCGATCCCACCGTGCTCGCGAGCTTCGCCGGCCGCCTCGCGGCCTTCCGCAAAGCGGTTCTCGAGCAGCCCCAGCCGCGCCTCTACAGCGCCCTGCAGATCCTCGATTTCGGCCAGATCCATCTCCGTTTCGGCCGTCGCTGGGAAGATCTGCGGGAAAAGATCTTCCTGATCATCGAACATGCCCTCGATCGCGCGATCGGTCCGGACGATCTCTATCTGATGGTCGACGAGGAGCACGCCTATCTGCTGCTGACCGGGCGACGCCGTGCCGAGGCCGAGGCGCGGACGCGGCTGGTGGCGGGGGAAATCACCCAGCGCCTGTGCGGCCTCGTACCCGGGGGGATCGCCCTGCGGGTGCAGACCCTGCCCTTCGATTTCGACTCCGGGCTCAAGGACGTGGTCAGCCCGCGCCAGCTCCGGGAGCGGATCGCGGCCCTGCACCGCGAGCTTGAGGACCGCGAATGCCGCGCGTTCCGCGACAATGTCATGCATTTCCGTGCCCGCTACCGGCCGCTCGTGCATCTGCGCAAATCGCTGGTCTCGGCCTATCGGGTGGAGGTGCTGCTGCGCGATCCGGAGGGGCGGGAGCGACCCGCGGCATCCGTCTGCGAGGAACGGATCAGCGGCCTGTTCGATGCCGAGCTGGATGGCTGGGCACTACGACGCACGGGCGAGGCCTTGCGGGCGCTCCGCGACCATCTGCGCGCCTTTCTGGTGCTGCCCCTCCATTACGAGACGCTGGCCGCGCGCCGCCTGCGCGACCCCTATCTGCAACATTGTCGGGCGCTCCCGGCCTGCTCCAGCCGACGTCTGGTGTTCGAGCTGCTCGACCTGCCGCCGGGCATGCCGCAATCCAGCCTGGGCGAGCTGCTGGCCTACCTGCGCCCCTTCGCCTTCACCTTCGCCGCCCGCATCGAGCCCGAGCTGCTGACCGTCGAACATCTGGAGGGCTGCGGCATCCGCTTTCTCACCGCCAACTGGTACGGCGAGCGGCTGCTCGAGGAAACGATCACCGCCGAACGCCGGCGCATCGCCATCTGGGACCATCGCAGTCTCGCGCAGCTGGCCGCACTCGGCCACGGCGCGGGCATGCGTGCCGCCATGCTCGAGATCGAGGAGCCGGCGGCACTGCAGGCGGTGGCCGCCGCCGGCATCGACTACGGCGGCGGGCCGCTGATTGCTCCGCCTCTCGCCGAACCGCGGGCCCGCCATGCATGCGCCGGCGGGGACCGCAGGACCGACGCGGCGAGCCCGGCAGCCGGCGGGTAGTCGTTGCGCGGGACGGCGGCGAGCCGTGTTCCGGGCAGGACAGCCGCGGTATCCGGCGGAGATTGGCGCCCCGTGGAACCTCGGAACCTGCATCCGAGCCGGCCACCTCGCGCGCTTCCGGCGAAATTCGATCCGCCGACCGGGCATCGGCGGCGTCGGTCCGGTCGTGAACCGTGGCCCCCTCCCCGCAGGCAGCCGGCGCCCGACCGTCCGGGCGTGAGGTGAACCGGACCGCGCTGTCCGTCCCCCGCGGCCGCTTTGCACCGTGCGGCAGGGCAGGATCCCGGTACGCGTGTTAGGCAGGGACCGCCGGCAGGCCCAGCCTTGCCTCAGCCGGCGGGAGGATCCCACTGATAGAGCCAGGTCTCGCTCAGCGCCTGCGGACCGAGACGCAGATAGAGCCGCAGATCGACGGGTCGGGTCTCCTGCCAGCGATAATCGAAGACCGTGCGCCAGATTCTGGTACCGGGCAGACGGAAGCTCGCCGGCACACCCGGCCGCCGCTCGCCGGCGCCGGCATTGCCGAGGATTTCGCCATGCGAGGCGCCGACCACCGGTACCACCGGCGCATCCTCGGCCAGGAGCGGCAGGCTGCCCCCGGCGAAATCGATCACGAACTTGCGGGTACGGGGCGGGCGCGGCTGGCCGACCACCCCGCCCTTGCCGATGCGGGTCGCCAGCACCCGGGCGAGATCGACGGCGGGCGCGGGCGAGGCTCCCCAGGTCATGCGGTAGCGCAGAACCCGCTCCTCTCCGACCTGCACCGGCCGCTCCGGGTTCCAGAACGCGACGATGTTGTCGAAGGTTTCGTCCGGGGTCGGGATTTCGACCAGCATCACCGCTCCCCGCCCCCAGTCCTCGAGCGGTTCCACCCAGACGCCCGGGCGCAGATGGTACCGGGCGCCGATATCCTGATAGTTGTCGAACTGCTGGTCCCGCTGGAGAAGCCCGAAACCGCGCGGGTTTTCGTCGAGAAAACTGCTCACCCGGACACGGGACGGGTTGACGAGCGGCCTCCAGATCCGCTCGCCCCTGCCGGTCCACAGCGCCAGCCCGTCCGAATCGTGGATCTCCGGCCGCCAGTCGTCGCACACCCGACGATCGTTCTCGCCGCACTGGAACATGCTGGTGAGCGGGGCGATACCGAGGCGTTCGATGGGACGACGCGGATAGAGCCAGGCCTCCACCTCCATCACGGTCGAGCCCCCGGGCGCGATCAGGAAACGGTAAGCGCCGGTGACGCTGGGGCTCTCCAGGAGTGCGTAGACCGTGATCACGGTCTGCTCGGGCCGCGGCCGCTGCAGCCAGAAGCGGGTGAAGGCGGGAAACTCCTCGGGACGCGGCAGCCCGGTATCGACGGCCAGGCCCCGGGCCGACATGCCGTACTGGTTGCGACCGTCGACGGCGCGGAAATAGGAGGCGCCCTGGAAGGCCACCATGTCGAAGCGGAAATCGGTGTGGAAATGGAGGCGGAAGCCGGCGAAGCCGAGATCCTCCGGCAGCGGCGGCTCGAAGCGGTTGTCGCCGTAGTCGAACATCGCCGGATCGTAGGCGATCTCCCGGGCCTGGCCGTCCGCCACCTCGAAGATCCGAACCTTCTGGCGGAAGAAGAGACCGAGATGGAAGAACTGGGCCTGGAAGGCCAGCGGGCGATCGTGCCAGAGCGCGTGGTCGCGGCGAAAGACGATCTGCCGATAGCGATCGTAATCGAGGCTCCGGAGCTGGGGTGGGCGCTCGTCGCGTGGCTCGGTGGGGGGCGCCTTCGCCCGCTCGCGGGCGAGCGCGCGCAACCGGGCGAAGTCGAACGGCCGGGCCGCTCCGGTGGCCGGCGGGGCTGCCGCCATTGCCAGCCGCGCGAGCTCCGGGAGCAGCGAAAACCCCGCGAGCCACGCGGTCCCGGTCAGGATCCGCCTTCTCTTGGTCGCCACCGGCACTTCCCCGTCCCTCTCCGTTTCGAGACGCGGGGAAGAATGGCCCGACCTAGCGGAAATGCAACGCCTTGGCCTGGAGAACCTGGGGCAGATCGCGCACGTTCTCGAGCAGCGGCTCGGGAATCGGCTGGTCCACCTCCACCAGCGCAATTGCCTCCCCGCCGGGCTTTTCGCGACCGAGCTGGAAGGTGGCGATATTCAACCCGGCATTCCCCAGCAACGTTCCGAGCGCCCCGATCAGGCCCGGCTGGTCACGGTTGCGCACATACAGCATGCAGGGGCCGAGCCGGGCTTCCATGGGCACGCCACGGATCGACACCACCCGCGGTTCGGAGCCCTGGAACAAGGTGCCGCTGACTTCGCGGGGGCCGCGTTCGGTGCGGACCTCCACCGTCATCAGCGTGCGATAGCCTTCGATGGTCTCCTTCTCGACGGTGGTCACCTCGATGTTGCGGGCGCGGGCCACCGCCGGTGCGCTGACCATGTTGACCGTTTCCAGCACCGGGCGCAGCAGCCCCTGCAGGGCGATCTGGACGAGCGGCCGGGTGTTGAGCGCGGCCGCCTCGCCGCCGAAGGTGATGGTCACCGATTCGAGGCCCGTCTCGGTGAG
The DNA here is from genome assembly GCA_026984595.1 of Alphaproteobacteria bacterium. Classification (GTDB taxonomy): domain Bacteria; phylum Pseudomonadota; class Alphaproteobacteria; order Geminicoccales; family Geminicoccaceae; genus JALSRW01. Next base: position 414 of record JALSRW010000640.1, on the reverse strand, counting down.
CTGGCCGGCGAAGGAGCCGAGCTGCTCGGCGAGCTTCATGTAGGGGGTCAGGCGCGGCGCCTCCTCGGGGCTCACCGCCGGCATGTTGAGGGCGTTGACGATGGCGCCGTAGAGCAGATAGTCGCTCATCTGCTCGGCGATCTGAATGGCCACCTTCTCCTGGGCCTCGGTGGTCGAAGCACCCAGATGCGGCGTCACCACCACCTGCTCCAGCGAGAACAGGGGCGATTCCCGGGCCGGCTCGGTGGCGAACACATCGAGAGCAGCGCCGGCGATGTGTCCGGTGCAGATGAGATCGGCGAGCGCCTCCTCGTCCACCAGCCCGCCGCGGGCACAGTTGATGATGCGCACCCCCGGCCGCGTCCGCAGCAATGCCTCGCGGGACAGGATGTTGCGGGTCTGCTCGGTGAGCGG
>JALSRW010000639.1 GCA_026984595.1 Alphaproteobacteria bacterium | reverse complement strand
AAGCCGCCCGGCGGAGCCCGAGCGGGGTGCGCAGCACGGGTTCAGACATGGAGGCGCGTTCCCTCGGGATCGAAGAAGATGGGCGAGGTCACCACGGCGGCGACGGCGGGCCCTTCGAGCCGGGGCACCCAGAGCTTCCGGCCGTGGCGCGCACGCCCGCCGGCGACCATGGCGAGGGCGATGGAGCGGCCGAGATTGGGGCTCATGTAGCTCGAGGTGACATGACCGATCATGCGCATCGGCAGGGGCTGCCGCGGATCCTCCACGATCTGCGCGCCTTCCTCCAGCACGATGGCCGGATCCTCGGTCAGCAGACCGACGAGCTGCTTTCTGTCGGGCCGCTGCATGTCGCTGCGGAAGAGGGAACGGCGGCCGATGAAATCGCCCTTCTTCTTCGAGACGATCCAGCCCATGCCGAGATCGAAGGGGGTCACCGTGCCGTCGGTATCCTGGCCGACGATGATGTAGCCCTTCTCGGCCCGCAGCAGATGCATGGTCTCGGTACCGTAGACGGTGAGATCCTGGGTCCTGCCGGCCTCCAGGAGAGCCTCCCAGACGTGCAGCCCGTATCCCGCCGGCACATTGATCTCGAAGGAGAGCTCGCCGGTGAAACTGATCCGGAAGATGCGCGCCGGCACCCCCGCCACCCGGCCGCTGCGGAAGGTCATGTGCGGAAACGCGCCGGCCTCGATGTCGAACCCTTCGACCAGCGGACGCAGCACCTCGCGCGCCTTCGGCCCGGTGACGGTCATGGTCGCCCATTGCTCGGTCACCGAGGTGCACCAGACACGCAGCTCCGGCCATTCGGTCTGCAGCCAGTTCTCCAGCCAGGCGAGCACCCGGGCGGCGCCGCCGGTGGTCGTCGTCATGTGGAAATGCTGCTCGCCCAGCCGCGCGGTCACACCATCGTCGAAGACCATGCCGTCCTCGCCGAGCATCAACCCGTAGCGGCAGGATCCCACGGGCAGCTTCGACCAGGCGTTGGTGTAGATGCGGTTCAGGAACGCGGCGGCATCCGGCCCCCGGATGTCGATCTTGCCGAGGGTGGTGGCATCGAGCATGCCGCAGCTCTGCCGCACCGCCCGGGCCTCGCGCTGGACCGCCGCGTGCATGTCCTCGCCGCCCCTCGGAAAATACCATGCGCGCTTCCACTGGCCGACATCCTCGAACACCGCGCCCGCCTCTTCCGCCCAGTCGTGCATCGGTGTCCGCCGCACGGGATCGAAGAGGGCACCGCGATGGGCGCCGACCAGGGCACCGAACGGCACCGGCGTCCAGGGCTGGCGGAAGGTGGTCACGCCCACCGCCGCCACCGGCAGACCCTGTTCGCCGGCAACGATACCCAGCGCGTTGAGGTTGCCGAGCTTGCCCTGGTCGGTGGCCATGCCGGTGGTGGTGTAGCGCTTGACGTGTTCGATCGATTCGTAGCCTTCGCGCAGCGCGAGCCCGAGATCGCGTGCCGTGACATCGTGCTGGAAATCGACGAAGGCCTTGCCCCGTTCCCGCTCGCTGCAGCCGGGGGTGCACCAGAGGGGCTCGATGGTCCAGGCCGGCGCCTCTTCCACCGTCGGCCGCTCCGGCGCTGCGATATCGAAGCCCGCGCCCGCCGCCGCCTCGACGCCGGCCCGCAAGCCGTCGGCGATCGCCTCGCCGAGGCTGCGCATACCGTTGGCACCGCCGGCACAGCGCATCGGCCAGTGTGCCCGATCGGGCAGAAAGGCGGCCAGATCCCCATCCCAGCGCAGGCGACCGCGGGCCTGCGCGAACAGGGCGAGATTGGGGTTCCAGCCGCCCGACATGAGCACCAGATCGCAGGCCCGGGGCATCGGCAGCGTGGTTCCCGCATCGCGGGCGCGGAGATGAATCTGGCGGACATGGCGACGGCCTTCGCTGCCCGCGGGACAGGTTCCGGTGAGCAATTCGACGCCGCGCGCGCGGGCGGCCGCCTTGCTCGGCTCCGGGATCCGCCGCCGGCTGTCGGCCACGGTCACCCGGGCGCCCGCCTCGGCGAGATCGGCGGCGAGCCCGTAAACGCTGTCATTGTTGGTGACGATCACGATCCGGCGGCCCGGCAGCACCGCATAGCGGTGCAGATAGGTCGCCGCGGCGCCGGCCAGCATGATCCCCGGCCGGTCGTTGGCGGGAAACACCAGCGGACGTTCGATCATGCCGGTGGCGATCACCACCTCGGCGGCGCGAACCTTCCAAAGGCGCTGGCGGGGCTGGCCTTCGGCGGGGGCGATCCGGTCATCGGCGACGTCTTCGAGCAGCCCCACCAGATTGTGATCGTAGCAGCCGAACACGCTGGTGCGGGCCAGTAGGCGGCAGTTGTCCGCTGCCCGCAGCTCGGCCAGCGCCGCCGCCAGCCAGGCGGCCGGCGGCTCGCCCTCGATGCTCGCCCGCACCGCGCCTTCGCCCAGGAGCCAACCGCCGAACTCGCTCTGTTCGTCGGCGAGGATCACGCGGGCGCCGGCGCGGGTGGCGGCCAGCGCCGCGGCGATTCCCGCGGGTCCGCCGCCGGCGACCAGCACATCGCAATGGGCGAAGCGGTGCAGATAACGATCCGGATCCGGTTCGCGCGGCGCCTCGCCCAGCCCCGCCGCCGCCCGGATGGCCGGCTCGTAGAGCCGCTTCCACAACGAGCGCGGCCACATGAAGGTCTTGTAGTAGAAGCCGGCGGGGAAAAGCGGTGCGAGCAGGCTGTTCACCGCCTGCAGATCGAGACCGAGCCCCGGCCAGCAGTTCTGCGGCGAGGCATCGAGATCGTTGAACAGCGGCGTGGTGGTGGCCCGGGCATTGGGATCGCTGCGTCCGCCGCCGCGCTCGATGCGCAGGAGGGCATTGGGCTCCTCGGCGCCGGCGGTGAGGATGCCGCGCGGGCGATGGTACTTGAAGCTTCGCGCCACCAGATGGATGCCGTTCGCCAGCAGTGCCGATGCCAGCGTGTCGCCGGCGTATCCGATGTATTCCCTGCCGTCGAAGCGAAAGCGCAGCGGCCTTGCCCGGTCGATGCGCCCGCCCTTCTCCAGTCTCGCGGAGCTGCCGCCCATCACCTCAGTCTCCCGCAGCCGCGAGGAGGTCGGCCGGCGGCTCCGCGCCCATCGGATACACGGCGAGAATCCGGTCGCTCACCGTATGGCGGGCGAGATTGAACCAGCGCTGGCAGCCATGCGCGTGGAACCAGCGCTCGCGATGGATGCCCTTGGGGTTGCTGCGCAGGAACAGGTAGTCCGCCCATTCGGCGTCGCTCAGGGCATCGGGATCGGGCGGGCGGCGGATATGGGCCTCGCCGCCGCAGCGGAACTCGATTTCCGCCCGCGGGCCGCAGAAGGGACAGGGGATCCGGAGCATGGCGTTCTCCCTGGCGCGGCGGGTTCAATGGGCGACGGCGGCGGCCGCCGCCTCGTCGATCAGCCGACCGCTGACGAAGCGGTCGAGTGCGAAGGGGGCGTTGATCGGATGCGGCTCGTCGCGGGCGATGGTCCAGGCGAAGAGATGGCCGGATCCCGGGGTCGCCTTGAAGCCGCCCGTGCCCCAGCCGCAGTTGAGGTAGAGATTGGCGAGCGGCGTTTTGCCGAGGATCGGCGAGCGATCCGGCGTGACATCGACGATGCCGCCCCACTGGCGCATCATCCGCATGCGGGAGAAGATCGGGAACAGCTCGAGGATCGCCTCGAGCGTGTGCTCGATGATCTGGATGCCGCCCCGCTGGCTGTAGGAAACGTATTGATCGGTGCCGGCGCCGATCACCAGATCGCCCTTGTCGGACTGGCTGATATAGGCATGCACGGTGTTGGACATCACCACGCAGGGAAAGACCGGCTTGACCGGCTCGGAAACCAGCGCCTGCAGAGGATAGCTCTCGATCGGCAGGCGCAGACCGGCCATCTCCGCCAGCACGCTCGAATGACCGGCGACGACGATGCCCACCTTGCCCGTTTCGATGGTTCCGCGGGTCGTCTCGAGGGCGACCACCCGGTCCCCCTTGCGGCGGATCGCCGTCACCTCGCAATTCTGGATGATGTCCACCCCGAGCGCGTCGGCGGCCCGGGCGTAGCCCCAGGCCACGGCATCGTGACGGGCGACCCCGCCGCGCCGCTGCAGGGCCGCACCCATGACCGGGTAGCGGGCACCGCGATCGATCGACAGCGGCGGACAGTAGGCCTTGGCCTCTTCGGGCGTGAGCCATTCGTTGTCGATGCCGTTCAGACGGTTGGCGTAGATGTGGCGCTTGAAGATCCGCACGTCGTGGGTGTTGTGCGCCAGCATCATCACCCCGCGATCGCTGTACATGACATGGAAGTTGAGCTCGCGGGACAGGCCGGCCCAGAGTTTCAGGGCGTGATCGTAGAGGGCGGCGCTTTCGTCGTGCAGATAGTTGGAGCGGATGATGGTGGTATTACGGCCGGTATTGCCGCCGCCCAGCCAGCCCTTTTCCAGCACCGCCACGTCACGGATGCCGTGCTCGCGGGCGAGATAGTAGGCGGTGGCCAGACCGTGCCCACCGCCGCCGATGATCACCACCTCGTAGCGTGGCCGTGGCTCCGGGCTGCGCCAGGCGCGTGGCCAGTTACGGTGCCCGGTCAGCGCATTGCGCGCCAGGGTGAAGATCGAATAGCGGCGCACGACCCCTCCCCGACAGTGTTACCCCTCGGCCCCTTGTCCGCCGCACAGGCTGTTAGCGCAAGCCGGGCTACGCGCTTGTCTCCCCGCGACCTGTTTCTTCGCCATGCCGCAGGCGGCTAAGCCTCCGGGAAAAAACGGCACTTCAACTTTCTTCTTTGCGTCGCCTTCCCTGCGTGTGATATTTCTGCGACAGGCGAGAGGGAAAGAGGCCGGCGATGACGGTCATGCCTTCGGGTGACGCGCTCCGCGACCGGGCGGGAGGCGACGGGCGATCCTCGGAAACGCCCGAGACGGTGGCCTTTCTGCTGGTGCCGGAGTTCTCCATGCTCGCCTTCACCAGCGCCATCGAACCGCTCAGGATCGCCAACCGGGTGTCCGGCCGCAGCCTCTATCGCTGGGTCATCCTGTCCCGGGACGGGGCTCCCGTGCGGGCCAGCAACGGGGTCGTCATCGAGGCCGACATGCCGATGCAGCGGCTGCAGATCGACACCGCGCCGCCCCCCACGGTGGTGCTCTGCAGCGGCATCGGCGCGGAGCGCTTCAACGACCGTGAAGTGCTGGCCTGGCTGCGGCGCGTCGACCGCCACGGCGCCGAGGTCGGCGCGCTGTGTACCGGCGCCCACATCCTCGCCCGCGCCGGCCTGCTCACCGATCACCGCTGCACCATCCACTGGGAGAACCTGCCCGGCTTCATCGAGGCCTTCCCGGATATCGACGTCGCCGGCAATCTGTTCGAGTTCGACCGCAACCGCTTCACCTGTTCGGGCGGCACCTCGGCCCTCGACATGATGCTGTACCGGATCTCCACACAGCACGGCGAACGTCTCGCCACCAAGGTCTCGGAGCAGTGCATGCTGGATCGCATCCGCGGTCCCCGCGACCGTCAGCGGATGCCGATCCGGGTCCGTGTTGGGGTCCATCATCCCAAGCTGATCACCGCCATCGAGCTCATGGAGGCGAACATCGAGGAGCCGCTGAGCCAGGAAATGCTGGCCCGCTACATCGGCCTCTCGCGGCGTCAGCTCGAGCGCCTGTTCCGCAAGCATCTCGGGCGCACGCCGGCGCAATACTATCTCGAGCTGCGGCTCGAACGGGCGCGCCACCTGCTCTACCAGACCGACATGCCGATCATGAACATCGCCTGCGCCTGCGGCTTCGTCTCGGCCTCGCATTTCTCGACCTGCTATCGCCAGATGTACGGTCGCACGCCGCGCGCGGAACGCAGTCAGGCCGCCTGATCAGGCCTTGACACCGGCGCCGGGCGCCGGTTCGGCGTCGGGATCGAGCGGCCAGCGGGCGCGTACCCGGACATCGGCGATGGCCGTCGCCGGTCGTCCCGCCGCCAGATGTTCGAGACCCGTCCAGGCGACCATCGCCGCATTGTCGCCGCACAGACGCGGCGGCGGCAGCAGCAGCGAGAAGCCCTCGGCCATCGCCAGCTCCTCGAGCGCGCTGCGTACCGCCCGGTTGGCGGCCACCCCGCCGGCCACCACCAGCACCGGGGCGGCCTCGTAGGCTTCGCGGAACAGCCGCATCGCCCGCCGGGTGCGATCGGCCAGCACCTCACGCACCGCCGCCTGGAAGCTGGCACAGAGATCGGCGATGGCCCGGTCTCCGGCCGCTTCCCGG
>JALSRW010000638.1 GCA_026984595.1 Alphaproteobacteria bacterium | reverse complement strand
TACCTCCAGGTCGACTACCGTGCGCTGAAGGCCACCTTCGTGCGGGTTCCCAAGCTGTCCGAGGTGCCCTACCCGGTGCAGATGGAACCCAACCTCGTGATCGAATACTACTCGCGCTGACCGCTCTCGGCGCGGTTGCCGGCCGCGCCCGGAGGGGTGTAGAAGAAGCAACTGGTGTTACCGCCGCTGTACTCGTCGACCATCGGCCGGAAATCGGGCTGGCTCTCGGCGAGCAGGGCGGCGAGCCGCCGGCTTTCCGCGCGCTCGGGAAACCGCGCCATGTAGATTTCCGCCCAGGCCATGTAGTGGCGGCCATGGGCGCGGCGGCGCAGAAAGCCCAGATCCTGGCGGCGGTAGTCGCGGATGGGGCCGGGATTGACATTGGCCTTGGCGTAGCGCCAGACCCGCTTGGGATCCTCGATGCCGTCGAGCAGGAAAGCCACGGCGCGATGCAGATCGCGCTTGCCCACCCGGTAGCCGTAGAGGTCGATGCCCTGCACCGCGGCCATCTCGGCGATCACGGTGAGCGAGGCCACGGCATGGCGCTGGTACCACAGCGCCCGCGCGCCGCGCATGGTCTCCAGCGGAAAGCTGCCATCCGGCCGCATCTCGGCGATCGCCCGGCGGTAGACCGCCACCGCCGTCTCCACCATGCCGAGATCGCCGGTCAGGGCGCCCCAGGCCATCACCACCCCGGCCGCCAGATAGGCGTGGTTGTTGCGGGCCGAGACCTCGTCGGAGGTCAGATCGATGCGCGTTTCCCGGCTGCGCCGGACCAGCCCCTCCAGCCAGCGCTCGATGCGCGCCCGGGTCGAGGCCTTGATCCGTGTGTCGCCGCGCACGGTGAGCCAGTAGGTGACGATGGTCGGCAGCAGGGTGCGCTCGACCACATAGTAGCTGCTGGCATCCTCGGGATCCTCGAGCTTGGTCATCGCCCGCCCCTTGGCCCAGCGGGCGATCAGCCGCACCACCGCCCGGCGGGCCTTGCGGTCGCCGGCACCGAAGGCCGCGGCGCCGGCCTGCATGACGGTCAGGGCGAAACGCTCGGTCCGGTTGTCGCCGCCATAGCCCGGGGTCGCGCGGATGGTGGTGACCGCCTTGGTACTTCGCCATTTCCGGACCGGCGCCCGGCACAGCTTCTCGCGCGTCGCCGCCGGCAGGCCGGCCAGCCGCCGGCGACGTTCGGCGCGCACGAACAGGATCTCGCCCGGCCGTGCGAGCGCCAGTTCGGTGGCCGCCCGCGCCTCTTTCGCGCGCAGGCTGTTGACCGTCGGGTCCACTGCTCCCATGAACAGAACAAGCGAGCCGAGGATCGGGAAGAGGATGCACCTGCGCCGCTTCAGCATGCGCTCTGTCGCCCTCGTCGGTGCCGTCATGACCTCGCTCGTCATGGCCTCAGCGGAGCTCCCCGCCAGCAGCCCGCGGCACGAACCGGCGCACAGCTTCACCTACCGGATGACCCTGGGCGGGGCGGAAATGGCGGCTCTGAAACTCGAGATCACCTGCGACGGGCTCGTGCGGCGGCTGGCCTTGGTGATGCGCAACACCGGCATCACCGCCTGGATCCGCCGCATCCGCACCGAAATGCGCTCCACGGTCAATGCCGTCAATGGCACGGCGCTGCCGATGGTGTTCACCGCTCTCTACAAAAAACCGGACCGCAGACGCGAGATCCGGCTCGAATACGATGCCGAAGGGGCGCTCCTCTCGGTCAGCCTGGTCAAGAACGGTCGCCCCAAGCAGAGCGATGTGCCGCCCGAGCTGCAGCAGGGCACGGTCGATCCCCTGACCGCCTATGTGCGGCTGCAGGACTGGTTGCGGGCGCCGCGGAAGGAGGGCGATCGGATCATCCTCGGCATCTTCGAGGGCAGAAAGCGGCTCGACCTCGAGGCCGTCTACGTCGGCCCGGAAACGGTGACCTTCCGCGGTCGCGAGGTGCCCGGCCATCGCCTGCGCGTGCGGCTGACCGGCCTGTTCGGCTTCGACGGCGGTTTCGGCTTCGTCGGCCGCCCCGAGGAGCCGCCCAACTGGCTCGACGTGCGCACCACCGACGGCGATTTTCCGGTCCTCGTGCGGGCCGCCGGCCGCAGCAGCAGCCTGGCGCCGGTGGTCGAACTCGAGTGAGGGGCCGGGCCGCCCCACTCCGATCCTCAGGCGGCTTCCGAGAAAGCGACGCCCTTCTGTCGCAGATGATCCTGCAGTTCGCCGCTCTCGAACATGTCACGGAGGATGTCGAAACCGCCGAGGAGCTCGCCCTTGACATAGAGCTGGGGGAAGGTCGGCCAGTCGCCGAATTCCTTGAGCCCCTGCCGCAGTTCGGCGTCCTCCAACACGTTGTAGGACTGGAACTTGACGCCCAGACGGGTGAGCACCTGGACGGCCCCCGCGGAAAAGCCGCATTGCGGGAATACCGGCGTGCCCTTCATGTAGAGCACCACATCGTCGGCCTCGATCTGCTGGCGGATCCGCTCGAACACCGGATTGCTCATGATGGCTTCCTCGCAGTGATGGTTGTGCAGGCCTCTAGTTCTCTTCCCCGGCGGGGGTGAGGGTCCGCAGCGCCAGCGCGTGCAGCTCGTCTCCCATGCGTCCGCCCAGGGCACGATAGACCATCTGATGCTGCTGCAGGCGGGTGCGACCGCGGAAGGCGGCGGAGACCACCGTCGCCCGGTAGTGATTGCCGTCGCCGGCGAGATCCTCGATCTTCACCTCGGCATCGGGAAAGGCATCCCTGATCAGGCGTTCGAGTTCGCTGGGTGTCATCGCCATGATCCTGCTCTCCGGCCCGGCTCAATCGTCCATCCAGGAGGGCAGCCAGCCCTCGTGGCAACGGCGCAACTCCTCGAGCGATATGGGCGGCACGCCGTCGATGATCAATGCATCCCCGCCCGTCACCCCCACTTCACGGGCGATCACCCCGGCGGCGGTCGCCTCCTCCAGGAGGCCGTGCACATGCTCGGGCGCCACCGCCAGCAGATAGCGCGCCTGATCCTCGCCATAGAGCCAGCCGAACAGGCTCGGCGCCTCGGCCGGCACCGACAGCCGCCCGCCACGGCCCGAGGCCAGGCACATCTCGGCCATGGCCACCGCCAGACCGCCATCGGAAAGGTCGTGACAGGCACACACCCGGCCGGCGGCGATCTGGCCGGCGACGAAATCGGCATGGCGCTTTTCGAGCAGCAGATCGACCGGCGGCGGCGCCCCCTCCTCGCGCCCCAGGATCTCCCGCTGGAACACCGACTGGCCGAGCCAGCCGGTGACCTCGCCGATCAGCAGCAGCAGGAGACCATCGGCATCGAAGGCGAGGCCGGTGCGTTTCGAGAGATCCTCGATCAGCCCCAGCCCCCCCACCTCGGGGGTGGGCAGGATGGCTTGGGCGTCGGTCTCGTTGTAGAGGGACACATTGCCGGAGACGACCGGAAAGGCGAGGGTCCGACAGGCCTCCGCCATGCCTTCGATGCAGCCCACGAACTGGCCCATGATCTCCGGCCGTTCGGGGCTGCCGAAATTGAGGCAGTCGGTGATCGCCAGAGGCCGGGCGCCGACCGCCACCAGATTGCGGTAGGCCTCGGCCACCGCCTGCCGCCCGCCCATCCGCGGATCGGCCCGGCAGTAGCGCGGCGTACAGTCGATGGTCAGCGCCAGCCCCTTGCCGGTGCCGTGCACCCGTACCACCGCGGCGTCGCCGCCCGGGCCGGCCACCGTGTCGGCCATCACCGAATGATCGTATTGTTCCCAGATCCAGCGCTTGCAGGCGAGATCCGGGCAGGAAAGGAGCCGCAGCAGCACCTCGCGGGGCCCGAGATGGACCGTCTGATCATCGCTGATGAACGGCACCGGCGGGTCGGGCAGGCGCCAGGGGCGATCATAGACGGGCGAGCCGCCGCTCACCGGCTCCACCGGCACATCGGCCACCACTTGGCCATGATGGCGGACCACCATGCGGCCGCTGTCGGTGACCCGGCCGATCACCGCGAAATCGAGCTCCCATTTCTCGAACACGGCGCGCGCCTCGGCCTCGCGGCCGCGGGCGAGGACCATCAGCATCCGTTCCTGGCTTTCCGAGAGCATGATCTCGTAGGCCGACATGTTGGCTTCGCGCAGCGGCACGGCGTCGAGATCGAGCTCGATGCCGGTGCCGCCGCGGGCGGCCATCTCGAAGGAGGAGGAGGTGAGGCCGGCCGCTCCCATGTCCTGGATGGCGACGATGCAGTCGCCGGCCATCAGCTCGAGACAGGCCTCGATCAGCAGCTTTTCCAGGAACGGATCGCCGACCTGCACGGTGGGGCGCTTGGCCTCGGCATCCTCGCGGAACTCGGCCGAGGCCATGGTGGCGCCGTGGATGCCGTCGCGGCCGGTCCTGGCACCGACATAGACCACCGGATTGCCGACGCCGGCGGCACGGGCATAGAACAGCCGGTCCTTCTCGGCGACGCCGACGCACATCGCATTGACCAGGATGTTGCCGTTGTAGGCGCGATGGAAACCGGTCTCGCCGCCCACCGTGGGCACGCCGACGCAGTTGCCGTAGCCGCCGATGCCGGCCACCACCCCGGCCAGCAGATGGCGGGTCTTGGGATGCTCGGGGGCGCCGAAGCGCAGCGCGTCGAGAATGGCCACCGGCCGCGCCCCCATGGTGAAGACGTCGCGCAGGATGCCGCCGACCCCCGTGGCCGCCCCCTGATAGGGTTCGATGAAGCTCGGATGGTTGTGGCTTTCCATCTTGAAGACGGCGACCTGCCCGTCGCCGATGTCCACCACCCCGGCATTCTCGCCCGGGCCGCACACCACCCAGGGCGCCTCCGTCGGGAACTTGCGGAGATGGATGCGGGAGGATTTGTAGGAGCAGTGCTCGCTCCACATCACCGAAAAGATGCCGAGCTCCACCGGACGCGGCTCTCTTCCCAGGATCTCCCGGATGCGCTCGTATTCGCTCGGCGAAAGCCCGTGTTCGGCGAGCAGCTCGGGGGTGATCTCGGGGGCCATCGGCGGCGCCTTCAGGTCAATGCGGCGAGCAGGGAACGGAACAGGCCGGCGCCGTCGCTGCCGCCGAGCAGGGGATCGCAGGCCCGCTCGGGATGCGGCATCATGCCCAGCACGTTGCGTTCGGCGTTGAGCACGCCGGCGATGTCGGCGGTCGAACCGTTGGGATTGTCGAGATAGCGGAAGGCGATCCGATCCTCGTCCTCGAGCCGGGCGAGCTCGGCCGGTTCCAGGACGTAATTGCCGTCGTGATGGGCCACCGGCAGGGCGATCCGCTGCCCCGGACGGTAGTCGGCGGTGAAGGGCGAGGCGCTGGTGGCGACCTCGATGGGCACCGGCCGGCAGACGAAGGAGAGGCGCATGTTGCGCACCAGCGCACCGGGCAGCAGGCCGGCCTCGGTCAGGATCTGGAAGCCGTTGCAGATGCCGAGAACGGCCACGCCGCGGCGGGCGAGGCGGGCGATCTCGGTCATGATCGGCGAACGTGCGGCGATCGCCCCGCAACGCAGATAGTCGCCATAGGAAAAGCCGCCGGGCAGGCCCACCAGATCCAGTGGCGGCAGCTCGGTTTCGGCGTGCCACAAGCTCTTCACCGGGCGCCCGAACACCGCTTCCATGGCGACCCGCAGATCGCGGTCGCAGTTCGAACCCGGAAAGGTGACGACCGCGGCCCGCATCACTGTTCGGCGATGGTCACGCTGTAGGTCTCGATCACCGGATTGGCGAGCAACTTCTCGCTCATCCGCCGCACCTCGGCCTCCGCCGCCGCGGGATCGGTGGTCTCCAGCTCGAGTTCGATGATCCGCGTGCGGGCGACGCCGCGCACCCCTTCGAAGCCGAGATTGGCGAGCGCCTTCGCGATCGCCCGGGCCTCGGGATCCAGCACCCCGGGGCGGAAACGGATGGCCACCCGGGCCTTCACTGCAGGGTCTCCGGCCCCTTGAGATCGCGCGGTCCGGCCTCCGGCAGGATGCCGAGGCGACGGGCGATCTCCTGATACCCCTCCTCGACATTGCCGAGATCGCGGCGGAAGCGGTCCTTGTCGTAGCGCTCGCTGGTGCGGGCGTCCCACAGCCGGCAGTTGTCGGGACTGATCTCGTCGGCGAGAACGATGCGCATTTCCTCGTCCTCCCACAGCCGGCCGAATTCCACCTTGAAGTCGATCAGCTTGAGTCCGACGCCGATGAACAGCCCGGCCAGGAAGTCGTTGACCCGGAGCGCCAGGTTCATGATTTCGTCGAGCTCGGCATAGCTGGCCCAGCCGAAGGCGGTGATGTGCTCCTCGGTCACCA
>JALSRW010000637.1 GCA_026984595.1 Alphaproteobacteria bacterium | reverse complement strand
AGCGAGCCCGAAAGCGCGCCGTACAATGCCGGGGTGGCGGCGCTGACCGTGGATTTCGCCCGTGTCCGGCTCGTTCCGACGGACCCGCCGACGACCGTTCCGCCCCTCTTCGAGGCGCGGCTCGTCTGGTCGGACAGGCCGGTACCCCCACCGGAAACCGCCCGGCTCGTAGGCGACGGCGACGGCGCGGTCTGGCACATTCCCCGCGGCGGCCGCGCCAGGGCGCTGCCGGTGCGGGATGCCGGCAGGCATGCGGCGATGCTGTTCCGCCGGTTGGCCGAGGGCCTGGGCATCCCCCTGCCCCTGCCGGTGCGCGGCACCACCCCCGCCGATGCGGTGCCGCTGGCCCGGAAGGAAAGTGCGCCCCTGCGGCGGATCGTCCGCGGCATGCTGCTCTATTCCAACAACCAGGTGGCGGAGATCCTCGGTCTGTCGACCAGTCGTCGCCTCATCGAGGCTCCACCCGTCTCGCTCGAGGCTTCGGCCGCCCGTATCCTCGCCCATCTGCGGAAAAGGCTGCCGGAAACCGACTGGTCCGATGCCCGGCTCGTCAACCATTCCGGTCTCGGCGCCGCTTCGCGGCTCACCCCCCGCCAGCTCACCGCACTCCTGGCATTCGGCGACCGTCGATTTCGCCTCGCGGCCCTGCTGCCGGCTTCGGGCTGGGTCGGCACCCTGCGGCGACGACTGGAGGCGGGCGCCACCGCGCTCCGGATCTGGGCCAAGACCGGGACCATCGATTATGCCAGCACCATCGCCGGCTATCTGCTGCCCGAAGACGGCCGCATGCGTGCCTTCGCCATCATGCTCGACGATCAGCGGGCGCGGGCGAGGTATGACCGCAAGCCGGTCAAGAGTGCCGCCATGCTGCAGGCGGCCGACCGCTGGAACCAACGGGCGCGTGCCTTCCAGGATGCGTTGCTGGCACGCTGGTTGGAGCGGTGAGCGGCCGCCTTCAGCCCTCGAGGGGCGCATAGGGCCAGGGATTGGCGGGCAGCCACTCGACCAGGCGCAGCCGGTCGGGTTCGGGCTGCATGTCGGCGAGCCGCCGCACCTCTTCCATGTGCCCGCCGATCGCCCGGTAGTCCTCGAGCCGCATGGTGAATTCGATGGGAGCCACGATCGCCGGAGTGGGCACATGGCCGAAGGCCTGGTCCGGCATGCGCGTGACATCGACCATGTAGGTGATGCCGCCGCCCGGCCAGATATAGACCGGTGCCCCGCCCGAGGTGACCCGCACCAGCATTTCCTTGACCGAACGGGTCAGCCGCACCGGGTTTTCGGTCACTCCGGCGCGGAGACTGCCGCCGGCGCCGGCCATGAACAGGACCGTGCACAGGGCCGGCTCGCAATTCTCGGCGATGCGTTCGGTGACCTTCCGGATCTCGGGCGGTTCCTCGGCGGGTACCGGCACGAGGTTCTCGTCGAGGACGAACCAGGCGCTGTCCTCGCCGGTGGTGCTGACGAACAGCAGACGCAGCCCCGGCCAGGCGATCTTCGGATCGATGCGCTCGATGATGGTGAGCGGGTCGGTGATGTCGGTCCCGCCCCAGCCGGATCCCGGCTCCGCCACCCGGAAATAGCGGCCCGGCGTCGAACGGCGGCCGCGGATGCGGATGCCCGAGGGCTTCATGCCCAGAAAGCGTCCCGCCTGATGCTCGGTGAGGACGCCGGTGATATGGTCGTCGACCACGATCACCTCGTCGACATGGCCGAACCACTGGCGGGCGAAGATGCCGATGGTGGCCGAGCCGCAACCGACCCGCATGCGCTCTTCCCGCCGGCCGTCGATGATCGGCGGCTTGCCGGCCTCGACCGTGAGCGTGGCACCGCCTTCGATGGCGAGCTCGACCGGCTCGCGGTTGAGCATGCGGACCATCATCTCGCAGGTGACCCGCCCTTCCCGCTTGCTGCCGCCCGTGAGATGGCGCACACCGCCCAGGGATAGCATCTGCGAGCCGTATTCGGCGGTGGTGACATGCCCCACCGCCTCGCCCTCGCAGCGCACGGTGGCGGTTTCCGGGCCGACATAGCGGTCGGTGTCGATCTTCAGCTTGATGCCGCAGTAGCTGAAGATGCCCTCGGTCACCACGGTCACCGTGTCGACGCCCTCGATCTCGGCGGCGATGATGAAGGGGGCCGGTTTGTAGTCGGGATATGTGGTGCCGGCACCGATGCCGGTGACGAAGGAGGAACCTTCGCGCAGGATGCCGCCGCCCCATTCCGGCCCTTCCAGGAAGGGCACCACCGGCCGCTCCTGCTCGACCGCCCGCTTCGTCACCACCAGCGGATCGAGGCGCACCAGGCGCCCGCCCATGTTGCCGTAGCGATCGCAGGCACCGCTGCGACCGGGTCGGATCCGGCAGAGTACCGGACATGCATCGCAGGTGACGATCGCCGCCTCCTGCGACGAGGTCTCGCCCGCTGTCCGCTGTTCGCGCATCCGCCCCCGCGCCTCCCGCCAGCTTGCGGCCCATTCCTAGCACCGTCACCCGTACGGGAGGAAGGGGGCGGCTGCCGCGCTAGACGACGGCGATGAGCTCGATCTGGAAGGTGAGGTCCTTGCCGGCGAGAGGATGGTTGGCATCGAGGATGGCTTCCTCGTCGGTCACCTCGAGCACGGTGAGGACGACCCGCCGGCCGCTCTGATCCCGCGCCTCGAGCCGCGCCCCCGGAGCCAGCGTCACTTCGCTCGGCACCTGTGCCCTCGGCACCCGGTGGATGAGCTCGGGACGATGGGGACCGTAGGCTTCGTCGGCCGGAATGGTGAAGGTCTTGCGCTCTCCGGGCTCCATGCCCGTGACCGCGTTCTCGAAACCGGGGATCACCTGCCCGGCGCCGAGGGTGAACTCGATCGGCTCGCGTTCCCGCGAACTGTCGAACTCGGTGCCGTCTTCGAGCGTTCCCGTGTAGTGCACGCGTACCGTATCACCAGCGACTGCTGCCATGTCTTGCTCCTTTGGCGAACCATGTCTGGGGTTGGTCGGATCCGGAGGAAAGCGCAGCAACTCGCTACCTTCCCGGCACATCCGCGTCTGCGGTCCCTCCGCTCCGCATCGTCTCGGTGACGCGCAGCTGCGGAAGGCGACTTCGAACGGACCGGAAACAATGCGAAGAAACAAATCCAGAATACCGACGGCTACCGGCACCGGTCAACCGCTTTCTTCGTGCCCGCGAAAAAAAGCGAATGATTCCCGATCCGTAACGATCCTTTTCAGGCCCAGCTCAGGAAGAACCCGACATCGCCGGGCAGGCCGTCGCGATAATTCAGGAGCCGCACGGTGAGCTTGTAGCCGCGCGGCTCGAGCTCCCGTTTCCAGAATTCGTAGACCTTGCGCGGCTGGCCGCGCAGCGTGGCGACCCATTCCGGATCCTGGTCGATGATCGCCCGTCCCCGGTCCTCCAGCAGTTCGCTCGGGAAACGGTAGATCAGCACCCGCGATTCCCCGCGGCGGGCGGCCTCCAGACAGGTGTGGCGGATATGCTCGATCAGTCCCGGCGTGAGATCGGCGTGCAGCAGTTCGTGGATCCAGCGACGCCGCCGTTCCTCTTCCTCGTCCCTGTGGTTGCGGCGGACGCCGGAGGCACGCAGGGCCGCCTCCGCGGCCAGCGCCTGCAAATCCCGGGCCGCCGGTATTTCGCTCTCCACCAACACCAGTTCGAGCCTGCGGACCGCTTCATCGGGCAGATCGGTCTTCAGCAGATGCCCGCCCGCGCCTTGGAAGGCCTCGATCAGCCTGTCGAGCCGGGCCGGCTCGACCACCGCGAAAATCGCCGAACTGCCGGGCTTGAGCTGTTCCCCCACCTGCTGAATGAACTTGCGGGACAGCTCGATATCGTGGCGATGCGCGCCCTTGCCGCCGTTGGCGGGGAAGATGTGGGCCATCAGGCGCTTCCAGAAGCCCTTGGAGAGAAAGCCGTCGGGTGGTCTGCCCACCACCTGCTTGAGATGGAGCTCGCCCTGCTCGTCGCGCTGCACCACGCAGGCATCCTCGAGATCGACCAGATGCTCCTTCTGCAGGCCGCGCAGCCGGCACAACACCTCGTCGGCGGCGCCCAGACTGTCGAAGGCGACAACCAGAAGATGCGCCATTCTTTCGCTCCGGAAATGCGGCCGCCGCAACGGCGGTCTGTTCAGGAGATCGCCCTCGGCCCCGCCGCTTTCAACCCCGCCCCTTCGCCGCGGCCAAGGCCGCGAGCAGCCGGTCGGGCGTCACCGGGATACGGGCCGGGCGCACCCCGGTGGCATCGGCGATGGCGTTGAGAATGGCCGGCGCCGTGGGGATCAGCGCCGGCTCGCCGACCCCCTTGGCGCCGAACGGGCCGAGCGGATCGCCCCCTTCCACGAGATGGATCTCGACCTCCGGCACGTCGCCCACCGTGGGGATCAGATAGTCGTGGAGATTCTCGTTCCTGCCGGGGACGAACTCCTCCATCAGCGCGAGGCCGATGCCCTGGGCGATCCCCCCCTCGATCTGGCCCTCGACCAGGGTCGGATTGACTGCCCGGCCGATATCGTGGGCCGCCCAGATGCGCAGCGGCCGGGTGGTGCCGAGTTCCAGATCCACCTCCACCAGCGCCATCTGCGCAGCGAATCCATAGGATGCGTAGGGCACCCCCTGGCCGTCCTGGTCGAGCGGTTCGGTGGGCGGGTCCCAGCTACCGATGCCGCGCAGCACATCCCCGTCGGCGGCCGCTGGCAGACGCCGGAGATCGAGCTCCCGCAGCCGCTCTCCTTCCCGCACCCGCAGCAGCGGACCCTCGAGGGTGAGCTCGGCATCCGGCCCGGCATTGGCCAGACGCAGGATCTGGCGGCGCAGGTCGAGCCCGGCCAGACGCGCGGCATTGCCCGAAACCAGGGTCTGGCGGGAGGCCGAGGTCTTGCCCGCATCGCAGGTGCGGGCGGTATCGCCGAGCACCTGATCGAACAGCTCCAGCGGCAGGCCCAGCGCCTCGGCACAGATCTGGACCATGATGGTGGCGCTGCCCTGGCCGATATCCACGGCTCCGTTGTAGAGGGTGAGACGGCCTTCGCGCGACAGACCGACCTCCATGGTCGAGGGGTTGGACATGGAGGTGTTGCCGAGCCCGTACCACATGCAGGCGATGCCGAGACCGCGCCGCAGCGGCCCTCCCCGCCCCCGCTCGGTGGCCAGCCGGCGGCGCTGTTCCCGCCAGATCGGACGCAGCCGTTCGAGGCAGGCTACCAGCGCCACCCCGTCGCCGAGGCGCTGGCCGCAATGGGTCCGGTCCCCCGGCCGCAGGGCGTTGACGAGACGGAATTCGAGCCGATCCATGCCCAGCCGGTCGGCGAGCATGTCCATGAGCGCCTCGTGGGCGATGGCCGCCTGGGGCACGCCGAAACCGCGGAAGGCGCCGGCCGGCGGGCCGTTCGTGTAGACCCCGCGGGTCGTGCAGAGGGCCGCTTCGACCCGATAGGGGCCGGTCGCATGTACCGGTACCCGCTGGGCCACGGTCGGCCCCCAGCTCGCATAGGCGCCGGTATCGAAATCGCCATGGAAGCGGAAGCCGGTGAGCCGTCCCTCGGAATCCGCCCCCGCCTCGGCGTGAATGCGGGCCGGATGACGCTTGGTGGAGGCCGCCATGCTTTCGGGCCGGGTCCAGACGGTACGCACCGGCCGATCGAGGAGCCAGGCGGCGACCGCCAGGATGGGCTGGACGGAAACATCGAGCTTGCCGCCGAAACCGCCGCCGCAGGCCGAGGGGAGGATGCGCACCCGCTCGGGCGGGATGCCGAGCACCGCCGCCACCTCGGCACGGTCCATATAGGGCGCCTGGGTGGTGGCGAAGACCTCGATCCTGTCGCCGCGCCGGATCGCGTACCCGGCTTCGGGCTCGATGTAGGCATGTTCCACGAAGCTGGTTTCCACGGCGATCTCGGCACGCACCGCCGAGCCCTGCAGCGCCGCCTCGACCTCGCCCCGGCGTACCCGCCCCTCGATCAGGACGTTGCCCGGCCGTCCGGCATGGAGAAGTGGCGCATCCGGGGCCAGCGCGGCATCGATACCGAACACCGGCGGCAGGGGCTCCCAGACGATCGGCAGCGCTTCGGGTTCCACCGCGCGCACCGCCTCGGGGGTGCCGATAAGGGCCAGCACCGGCTCGCCGCGATGCCGCACCTCGCGCTCGGCCAGCACCGGCTGATCCTTGAGATCGGGATAGATGCCGTAGGCATTGCGACCGGGGATGTCCCGGGCCGTCAGGATGCGGACCAGCCCCGGATGGCGGGCCAGCACCGGATCGAGATCACCGATCGTGGA
>JALSRW010000636.1 GCA_026984595.1 Alphaproteobacteria bacterium | reverse complement strand
GCCGAAGAAGACCAGGAGTCCGGTGGGCAGGATCAGGCCCAAGAGCAGGAGGGGATGCAGGGCCGCACCGAAACCGGCGAGCAGCATCAGCACCCCGGCCATCAGCGTCGCCGCCGCCAGCATGCGCAACAGCCTCCCGCGCAGCTCCGGCGCCGGCAGCAGAGCCTCGCGCCGCCACAGTACCCAGGCCAGCAGCCCGGCATTGGCCCAGTTCGAGAGGGCGGTGGCGAGCGCGATGCCGATATGGGCCAGCGGCCCGATCAGGAGCAGTACCAGGAGTACATTGAGGAGCAGGCAGACGGCCGCGATCTTGGCCGGGGTGGCGGTGTCCTCGCGGGCGAAGAAGGCCGGCGCCAGGATCTTGATCAGCACATAGGCCGGCAGGCCGGTGGCGAAGGCCGCCAGGGCAGCGGCCGTGGCCCGGGTGGTGGCGGCATCGAAGGCGCCCCGCTCGAACAGGCCGCGGACGATCGGCTCGCCCACCGCCATCAGCGCCGCCGCCGCCGGCAGGGTCAGCAGCATGCCGAATTCGATGGCCCGGTTCTGCAGTGCCAGCGCGCTCTCGCGCCGGCCGCCGCGGAGTTCGCGGCTGAGGGCCGGAAGCAGGGCGGTGCCCAATGCCACCCCCACCGCCCCCAGGGGGAGCTGGTTGAGACGGTCGGCGTAGAACAGATAGGAGATGGCGCCCTGGGGGAGATGCGAGGCGAACCAGGTATCGACAATGAGGTTGAGCTGGTAGACACCGGCTCCCAGTGCCCCCGGCAGTACGAGCTCGAACAGCCGCCGCATGCGGCAGGTGAGCCGCGGTCGTCGCAGACGCAGCCGCATCCCGGCCCGGGCCGCCGCCGCCAGCACCAGCCCGAGCTGCAGGGCACCTGCGCTCAGCACCCCCCAGGCCAGCAGATGGGCGGGCATGCCGAAGAAAAAGGCGGCCAGCAGCAGGGCGGTGATCAGGGTGAGATTGAGCAGCACCGGCGCGAAGGCGGCGGCGGCGAAGCGCCCCACCGCGTTGAGCACTCCGGAGACCAGGGCGGCCAGGGAAATCAGCAGCAGATAGGGGAAGGTGATACGCGACAGTTCGACCGCCAGGGCGTAGCGTGCACCGGCCGGATCGAAGCCGGTGGCC
Source organism: Alphaproteobacteria bacterium (assembly GCA_026984595.1). Taxonomy (GTDB): domain Bacteria; phylum Pseudomonadota; class Alphaproteobacteria; order Geminicoccales; family Geminicoccaceae; genus JALSRW01. Next base: position 5,171 of record JALSRW010000636.1, on the reverse strand, counting down.
AGCGCCCGCACCAGCCAGGGCATGGCCAACTCGGCGGCGAAGACGACGCACAGGAGAATCGTCGCCATCAGCGAGAAGGCCTCTTCCGCCACCCGCCGGGCGGCGCTCTCGCCCTCCCCCTCGAGAGTGTGCGCGAACAGCGGTACGAAGCCGGCGTTGAAGGCGCCTTCGGCGAACAGCCGGCGCAGCAGGTTGGCGAGCTTGAAGGCGACGAAGAAGGCATCGGCCACCGCACCCGCGCCCAGCATGCCGGCGATCAGCGCATCCCGGGCGAACCCGGTCACCCGCGACAACAGGGTCAGCGAGCCGACGGTGGCGGTAGCACGCAGAATGTTCACGCCGGCGCGTCTCTCATGTCCGGGCGAGGACCTCCAGAAGGGCCTTGCGCAGGCGCCCGATCCTGGCCTCCTGCGCGAGCTTCATGCCGAACACGTCCTTGACGTAGAACACATCGACCACGCGGGCGCCGTAGGTGGCGATATGGGCGCTCTTGATCACCAGCGCCTGATCCTTGAACACCCGCGCGAGATCGTAGAGCAGCCCCGGCCGATCGCGGCCGCTCACCTCGACCACGGTGTGCAGCCGGCTCGCCCGGTTGTCGACGATGACCCGCGGTTCGACCCGGAAAAGCTGGGCCGCGTTCCGCCGCTGGCGGCGCGCGGCGAGCGCCTGCTCGAGCCGGATCTCGCCGGCGATCGCCCGCTCGAGATTGCGGCGGATGCGCTGGAGGCGACCGACATCCTCGATCGCCCGGCGGCTCTCCGCCTCCTGCAGCCCGATCACGTCGAGGGCCATGCCGTCGGTGGTGGTGAAGATCCGGGCATCGACGATGTTGACACTGCTGAGCGCCAGCGCACCGGCGATCTTCATGAACAGACCGGGATGATCGGCGGTGTAGACGAGAAGCTCGGTGCGGGCCTGGAAGGGCTGGGGGCGGAATTCGATGCAGAGTTCCCGGCCGGCGGCATCGGCGGCGCCGACCGTGCGCGCGTGATGCACCAGATCCTCGACCGGGAAGGACAGCCAGTATCCGGGCTCGTGACGCTCCAGCCAGGCGGTGATCCGCTGCCGCGACCAGGGCGGCGAATCCGCGGCCAGGGTCTCGGCCAGCCGGGCGCGGGCGGCCTCGATGCGCCGCCGACGACGGCCGCGCGGGTCCTCGCTGGTCATCGCCGCCAGGGTCTCGTAGTAGAGCTCGCGCAGGAGCTGCCCCTTCCAACCGTTCCACACCCCGGGGCCGACCGCACGGATGTCCGCCACGGTCAGCAGCAGCAGCAGGCGCAGCCGTTCCGGCGACTGCACGATGGCCATGAAATCGCTGATCGTGGTGGGATCGTCGATGTCACGGCGAAAGGCGGTGGTACTCATCAGCAGATGATGGCGCACCAGCCAGACCACGGTGGCCGTGGCCTCGTCGGGAAGCCCGAGCCGACGGCAGAGGCGGGCCGCGATCCCGGCGCCGATCTCACTGTGATCGCCGCCGCGGCCCTTGCCGATATCGTGGAGGAAGGTGGCCAGATAGAGTTCGGTGCGCGATTGGATCTCGGGCAGCAGCTCGGTGGCCAGGGGATGATCGTCGCGCAGCCCGCCCCGCTCGATCCGGTGCAGCACCTCGATCGCCCGGATGGTGTGCTCGTCGGTGGTGTACACATGATAGAGGGTGTGCTGCATCTGGGCCACGATATGGCCGAACTCCGGGATGAACCTGCCGAGCACGCCGGACTCGTTGAGCCGCGTCAGGGTCAGCGCCGGATCCTTGCGGGAGGTCAGCATCTCCAGGAACAGCCGGTTGGCCTCGGGACTTTCCCGCAGTTCGCGGTCGATCCGCCGCAGATGGTGATCGATGGCCCGCAGGGCGTCGGGATGCAGGTCGAGCTCGCGCTCCTGGGCGAGGCGGAAGAGTTCCAGCATGCGTACCGGCTCGCGGGCGAACAGCTCGGGATCGGCCAGCGACACCCGGTTGCCGATCACCCGGAAGCCGCCGATGCGTCGCCGGCCGAAACCGAAGCGAAAGCGCAGCCGTGGCCTGCGCTTGTGCTGCTCCTCGAGGGCGGCGCAGACGATGCGGGTGAGATTGCCGACATCGCGGGCCACCAGATAGTAGCGCTTCATGAAACGCTCCACGCCGAGCGAGCGTGGTCGATCGCGGAACCCCATGGCGGCGGCGATCCGCGGCTGCAGCTCGAAGGTCAGCCGCTCCTCCGGCCGGCCGGTCAGGTAGTGGAGATGGCAGCGCACGGTCCAGAGAAAGCGGCGCGAGCGCAGGAAGACACGCAGGGAATCGGGTGTCAGCATGCCGTGCCGGACGAGATCGGCCGGCGTCTCCGCGCCGTAGAGAAAGCGCCCCAGCCACATCAGGGTGTGAAGGTCGCGCAAGCCCCCCTTGCCCTCCTTGATGTTGGGCTCGAGCAGATAGCGGCTGTCGCCGAGCCGCTGATGCCGGGCGTCCCGTTCGGCCAGCTTGGCCTCGACGAACTGGGCTTCGTGTCCGAGCACCAGCTCCGCGCGGAAGCGCTCGCGGAAGCGGGCGAACAGCGCTTGCGAGCCCCACAGGAGGCGGGCCTCGAGGAGCGCCGTCAGGACCGTCAGATCCTGGCCGGCGAGACGCATGCACTCGTCGACCGAGCGGGTGGCATGGCCCACCTTCAGCCGCAGATCCCAGAGCTTGATCAGCAGAAACTCGGCGAGCTGCTCGACCAGCGGAGTGCGCTTGTAGGGGTAGAGGAACAGCAGATCGATGTCCGAACAGGGGGCCAGCTCGCCACGCCCGTAGCCGCCCACCGCGAGCACCGCGATCTCCTCGCCGAGGGTCCGGTTGCCGGCCCGGTAGAGATGGCGGACCGCATAGTCGAGGGCGGTGCCGACCAGCTCGTCGGTCAGCCGCGCCAGTTGCCCATGGACCGTCTCGGCGCTGCCGCCGGCCTCGAAGCAGCGACGGATGCGCTGCCGTTCGTCCTCCAGATGGCGGCGCAGGGTCTCCAGGATGGACGCTTGGTCGGCGCCCGAACCGAGTCCGGCCAGGGCTTCGGCGAGCTGCGACGCAGTGCCGCTATGCACGGTCTCGGGCGAAAGATTCATTTGGCGTGATGTTCGGCCACCTTGTCTGCGGGGAGGGCCGCCACCATAACCCTGTGGGCCGGCGGCGCGCGCCCGTTGCCTTGGTGTAGGTTCGGCCGGGCCCGCGGGCAAGCGCCGATACGATCCTGATGCCGGGGACGTTCGGGAGGAGAGATGCGCGAATTCTTCTGGATGGACGGCTACGGTCCCTATGTCTGGGCCGCCTACGGCATCACCTTCCTCGTCGTTCTCGGCCTCTTTCTCGAAAGCTGGTGGTACGCCCGCCGCCGCACGGCGGAGCTCGCCGCATTGCGCGAGCGCAGCCCGCGCCGGATGCGGCGCGCCGCCAGGCCGCTGCGCCCGGAGCGCCAGGCCCCGGCCGAAACCGCGGCCGCCGCCTCGGCCTCCGGCCGGAAGTCCTGAACGGGGGAACGATCCAGATGCGCTTTCGCAAGCGTCAGCGGCTCGTCCTGGTGGTGGTGGCCCTCCTTCTCGTGGGCGGGGCCACGGCCCTGGTTCTGGCCGCCCTCCAGGACAGCATCGCCTTCTTCGTCACCCCCAGCGAACTCGCCAGCCGCGATGTCGAGCCCGGCCGCACCTTCCGTATCGGCGGGCTGGTGGTCGAGGGCAGCGTCGACCGGCGGCCGGACGGTACCGTGCATTTCGCCATCACCGACACCGCCGAACAGATCCCGGTGATCTACAAGGGCATGCTCCCGGATCTGTTTCGCGAGGGGCAGGGTGTGGTGGCGCTCGGCACCCTGCGCGAGGACGGCACCTTCCTCGCCAGCGAGGTGCTGGCCAAGCACGATGAACGCTACATGCCCAAGGAAGTGGCCGACGCCCTCAAGAAGGCCGGCTACTGGGAAAACCGGGAAGCGGAGAACGCGCAATGACCGTCGAACTCGGCCACTTCGCCCTGGTCCTGGCCTTCGTCGTGGCACTGGTGCAGAGCAGCCTGCCGTTGCTCGGCGCGGCGCGGCGCGATCCGGTGCTGACCGGCATCGCCCCCTACGCCGCCGTGGCCCAGTTCCTGCTGCTGACCTTCGCCTTCGCCACCCTCATCCAGGCCCATGTGACCGACGATTTCTCGGTCCGCAACGTCTTCGAGAACTCGCATTCCTCGAAGCCGCTGATCTACAAGTTCGCCGGGGTGTGGGGCAATCACGAAGGCTCGCTGGTGCTGTGGGTCTGGATCCTGACCCTGTTCGGTGCCGGAGTGGCGGTGTTCGGTCGCCGTCTGCCGGCGACCTTCATGGCCCGGGTGCTGTCCATGCAGGGCATCATCGCGGTCGGCTTCCTGGCCTTCATGCTGCTCACCTCGAACGCCTTCCTGCGCCTCGATCCGGCGCCGGCGGACGGGCGCGGGCTGAACCCGATCCTCCAGGATCCGGGCCTCGCCATGCATCCGCCCTTCCTCTATCTCGGCTATGTCGGCTTCTCGACCGCCTATTCCTTCGCCATGGCGGCCCTCCTGGAGGGCCGGGTGGATCCGAGCTGGGCGCGCTGGCTGCGGCCATGGGTGCTGGTCGCCTGGCTGTTCCTGACCATCGGCATCGCGCTCGGGAGCTGGTGGGCGTACTACGAGCTCGGCTGGGGCGGCTGGTGGTTCTGGGATCCGGTGGAGAACGCCTCCTTCATGCCCTGGCTGGTGGGCACCGCGCTGCTGCATTCGGCGATCGTTCTGGAAAAGCGCAACGCCCTCAAGAGCTGGACCATCCTGCTCGCCATCCTGACCTTCGCGCTGTCATTGCTGGGCACCTTCCTGGTGCGCTCCGGGGTGCTGACCTCGGTGCACGCCTTCGCCAGCGATCCGGCCCGCGGGGTGTTCATCCTGATGTTGCTGCTGATCGCGGTGGGCGGATCGCTGGCCCTGTTCGCGATCCGCGCTCCCGCCATGCAGAGCGGTTCGCTGTTCGCGCCGATTTCCCGCGAGGGAGCGCTGGTGCTCAACAACCTGCTGCTGTCGACGGCGACCGTGACGGTGTTGCTGGGCACCCTCTATCCGCTGGCTCTCGAAGCCCTGGGCGGGGCCAAGATCTCGGTCGGGCCGCCTTACTTCAACGCCACCTTCGTGCCGCTCATGATCCCGCTGCTGTTGGCGGTGCCCATCG
>JALSRW010000635.1 GCA_026984595.1 Alphaproteobacteria bacterium | reverse complement strand
ACCCTGCACGGCGAGGAGGAAGCGGCCGCGGTCGCATGGCATCACCGGCCGTGCAGGGTGCGCTGTACGATCCCGGGATCCCTGTCGATCAGGGCGAGAAGAACCCGCGCCGGGCCGCGCGGGCGCCGGCGCCGCTGCTCCCACTGCAGCAGCGTGCCCTTGGCGATGCCGATGCTGCGCGCGAACGCCGCCTGTGAAAGTCCGGCCCGGGCACGGATCACCCGCACGTCCGGTTCGGGAACCTCGATTTCGTGAACGACGGTCTCCGATGCCGTGGGAGCGACCTCACCACGAGCATGGAAGAGCGCTTCCTTGAAACCTTTCTCGATGCTCTCGAACGCCTCGCTCATGGCTTTCTCCTGTAGCTGTCGACGAGCTTGCTGCCGAGAGATTTGACCACCCTGGCCTCGGTCTCGCTCGGATTGGCCTTCTCGTTCTTGGCGAAGACCGTGATCAGAAAGACCGGCATGTCCACATCGGGCGGGAAGACGTAGATCACCCGGTAGCCACCGGTCTTGCCACCCCCGGAACGTGCAAACCGGACCTTTCGCACCCCGCCGCCGAGGGACACCCCACTCGCTCAGGCCACCGCCTGCAGGCCCTTCCTCGCGACCAGATTGAGAAGTTTGAGCGAGGCTCCTCTCGGGCGCTTCTTGCCGCGCTCCCACTGGCTCACCAGTCCCGGCGTGACGTTCAGATAGCGGGCAAAAACCGCCTGGCTAGCCCGTTCCCGCAGCCGGATCTGCCGGATCTCCTCGGGCGTCAGCTCTTCCACGGGCGTCAGGCACATCTCATCGAAGGCGCGCATCGTGCGTTTGTCGATCGCCCCCGCTTCGGCGAGACCGAGGGCCGTCTCGTGCACGGCAGCCAGCGCGTCGCTACCGTATCGCTCGGCCATCACACGTCACCTCCACAATCGTACCGTTGGTCATGGCCGCCTCGAGGGCGGCGCCTTCGAGTTTGAGAAGCTGCTCCGCCAACATCCGGAAAGCGTCGAGTTCGTTCCGTCGAATGTTGGTTCGGTCGCGCTTGGCGAAGCCATAGACGAAGAAGCAGCGCGAACCTCTACGGAACAGCAGGATGACCCGATAGCCTCTCGACTTTCCGCTTCCCCTTCTGGCGATACGCTGCTTGACGACGCCACCACCGAGATCAGCGTCGACGAGCCCTGCTTCCGCCCGCCGCACCGCCTCGCACAAGGCCGCATCGTCTATGCTCTCGCGTTCGGCAAAACGGCAAAACGGCTTGGTCTTGAAAACCCGCAACGTTGATCCCGGCCTGCGTTCGTCGGCTAAAATATGATACCGGGTATCACATTCTTCAAGCCATCCTCGCCGAACGCCGAGACGGCGCTTCTCACTCCGCGGCGAGGAAGCTGTCGCGGCCGGGGGCGGCGGCCAGGAGACGCCGCGTGTATTCGTGCGACGGTTCGCGGAAGACCCGCGCCGTCGGCCCCTGCTCCACCACCCGCCCCTGCCACATCACCATGATGCGATCGCAGATCTGCGCCGCCACCCGCAGATCGTGGGTGATGAACAGCACCGCCAGATCGAAGCGCCGGCGTACCTTGTCGAGCAGATCCAGCACCTGGGCCTGCACCGACACGTCGAGGGCGGAAACCGCCTCGTCGGCGATCAGTACCCGGGGCTCCATGGCCAGCGCCCGGGCGATGCAGATGCGTTGCCGCTGGCCGCCCGAGAACTGGTGCGGAAAGCGGTCGAGCACCTCGGGGGCGAGCCCGACCACCCGCATCAGCTCGCGTGCCCGGGCCAGCGCCTCCTCGCGGCCGAGACCGAAGTTCATCGGCCCCTCGAGGATCGACTGGCCGACCGTGCGACGTGGATTGAGCGAGCGATAGGGATCCTGGAAGACGATCTGGATGTGGCGCCGGTGGGGCCGCAACTCCGCCTGGCGCAGCTTCGCCAGATCCACCCCGTCGATCAGGATCTCGCCGCTGGTGATATCCACCAGACGGACGATGCAGCGGGCGACGGTGGATTTGCCGGAGCCCGATTCGCCGACCACGCCCAGGGTCTCCCCCCGGTGCAGGGTGAGGTCGACGTCCCGGGCCGCATGCACCACCCGGCCGCCGCCGAACCAGCCGCCGTGGCCGTAGATCTTGTTGAGCCGCCGCACCTCGAGGGCCGTCTCGGCCTCCCCGCGGGGGGGACGTTCGGGGGGTGTCAGGGTCGGCACCGAACCGATCAGCATCCGCGTGTAGGGATGTTCGGGCCGGGTCAGGATCCTCGCCGCCGGCCCCTGTTCCACCACCCGCCCCTCCTGCATCACCACCACCCGGTCGGCGATCTCGGCGACGACGCCGAAATCATGGGTGATGAACATGACGCCGGTGCCGTGGCGGCGCTGGATCGATTTGATGAGCTCCAGGATCTGCGCCTGGGTGGTGACATCGAGGGCGGTGGTCGGCTCGTCGGCAATGAGGAGGCCCGGGTCGAGGACCAGCGCCATGGCGATCATCACCCGCTGGCGCTGGCCGCCCGAGAGCTGATGCGGATAGGAGTGGAAGAGGCGCTCGGGCTCCGGCAGGTTGACGTCGCGCATCGCCTCCAGCACCCGCTCGCGGCGTTCGCGGGGGCCGAGCTCGGTGTGGATCTCCAGCACCTCGGCGATCTGGTCCCCCACCTTCATCACCGGGCTGAGGGCGGTCATCGGCTCCTGGAAGATCATCGCCATCTTCTCGCCCCGGAGCCGGCGCAGTTCGCGCTCCGGGAGACCGAGGATGTCACGGCCGTGGAGCCGAATCCGGCCGGCCACCGGCTTCAGTTCCTTGCGCGGCGTGAGCCCCATCACGGTGAAGGCGGTGACCGACTTGCCGGAGCCGGATTCGCCGACGATACAGACGATCTCGCCGGCGCCGACCGTGAGGCTCACCTCCTCGACGGCATATTTCCGGTCGGCGCCCTCGGGCAGGGTCACGGTCAGCCCCCGGATCTCGAGGACCGGGGTGCCGGAGCGGACGGAAGGTCGGGTCATGGGCGTCCTTCCCTCACATCTTGCGCGCGATGCGCGGGTCGAGGGTGTCGCGCAGCCCGTCCCCCACGACATTGACGGCGAGCACGGTGAAGGCGAGGGCGATGCCCGGGAAGAAGATGATCCAGGGGCTGATCTGGAAGTAGGTGCGGCCCTCCGACATGATATTGCCCCAGCTCGGAATCTCGGGCGGAATGCCGGCGCCGAGGAAGCCGAGGATCGATTCGGTGAGCATCGCCGAACCGCTGATGTAGGTCGCCTGCACGATCAGCGGGGCGATGGTGTTGGGCAGGATGTGGCGGACGAGGATCTGCGGCAGCCGCGTGCCGGCGGCGATCGCCGCCTCGACATAGGGTTCCTCGCGCACCGTCAGCACCACCGAGCGCACGAGACGCACCACCCGCGGAATCTCGGGGATGACGATGGCGACGATCACGGTCGTCAGGGTCGCCCCGGAGAGGGAGATCAGGGCGATGGCCAGGAGAATGCCGGGGATCGCCATCAGCCCGTCCATCACCCGCATGATCAGCGCATCGAGGGCACGGATGTAGCCGGCGATCATGCCCATCACCAGCCCCACCGAAATGGCGATCAGCGCCACCGCGAGACCGACGGCGAGGGAGATGCGCGCGCCGTAGATCACCCGGGCGAAGACGTCGCGGCCGAGAAAATCGGTGCCGAAGAGGAACTCGCCCCCGGGCGGCTTCAGCCGCTTGATCGGGTTCAGGGCCATCGGATCGCTCGTAAACAGGGGGCCGAAGAGCGCGATCGCCACCATCACCAGCAGCAGGGCCCCGCCCCAGAAAACGCCGCGGTTGGCGAGCACGAGACTGGCGAGGCTCGCCTCCCGCCTCGCCGGGAGCTTCGCGTCGGCCGACAGGGCGGCCGGATCCGTCTGCCGCTCGGTCGCCATCAGTAGCGGATCCTCGGATCGAGCAGGGTGTAGGAGAGGTCGATGAGCAGGTTGATCAGAATGTAGACGAAACTGAAGAAGAGAATGAGCCCCTGGATGATCGGATAGTCGCGGGCCAGCACGGCATCGAGCACGAGGCGGCCGAGACCGGGGATGTTGTAGACGCTTTCGGTCACCACGACCCCGCCGATCAGAAGCGCGATGCCGATGCCGATGACCGTGACGATGGGAACGGCGGCGTTCCGGAGCGCGTGACGCAGCAGCACCCGCAGCTCGTTCTGTCCCTTGGCGCGGGCGGTACGGATGTAATCCTCCCCCAGCACCTCCATCACCGAGGCCCGGGTCATGCGCGCGATCAACGCGATGAAGATCACGCTCAGAGTCATCGTCGGCAGGGCGATGTGGCGCAGGAAGGCCAGCAGGCCGAACGCGAAGGGGCTCTTGTAGCCCTGCACCGGCAGCCACTGCAGCCACATGGCGAGAACATAGATCAGGATGTAGCCGAGGACGAACACCGGCACCGAGAAGCCGGCGACCGAGAACAGCATGACGAAGCGGTCGAGCAGGCTGCCCGAACGCCAGGCGGCGATGGTGCCGAGCGGCACGGCGACGAGCACTGCGAAGGTGATGGTGGAGAGCGCCAAGAGCAGGGTCGGCTCGAGGCGCTGGGCGATCAGGGTGGTGACCGGAAGGTTGGTGAAGATCGAGGTCCCCAGATCCCCCTGCAGGAGCGCCCCGATCCATTTCGCGAACTGCACCGGAATCGGCTGGTTGAGACCGAGCTGCTCGCGAATGCGGGCCACGTCCTCGGCCGTGGCGTAGTCGCCGGCGATCACCGCCGCCGGATCGCCCGGTGCCAGCCGCAGCATCAGGAAGACGAAGACCGCCACCACCCCCATCACCGGAACGGTGGCCAGAATGCGCATCAGCACGTACCGCAGCATGGCCTCTCCCCGGGGGACACGGCCCGGCCGCGAACGGCGGCCGGGCCGCTACCTGGGTTCACTCCACGTACATGTTCCAGAAGAACTGTACCGGCGATTTGATCAGCCCCTTGACGTTGTTCCGATAGGCCACGGGAACGAAGAACTGTCCGAGATGCCCCGAGGCGCCGATCGCCCACAAGCGTTCCTGGGTCTTGTAGGCGTATTTCTTCTTCTCCTCGGCACTGGCGGCGAAGGCGAAGGCGCGCCGCGCCTTCTCCAGCTCCTCGTCCGAGGGCCAGCCGAACCAGCCCTTCTCGGGATCCCCGGAAAAGGCGATGGCCATGGGATCCATCACATCGGCGCCGATCCACCAAGTGTGGAACATGTTCCAGCCGCCTTCCGAGACGGGATCGCGCTTGGCCCGGCGGGAAGTCAGGGTCGACCAGTCCATCGCCTGCACCTCGACCGTCATGCCCATCTTGCGCAGCTTCTCCGCGGTCACCAGCGAGAATGCCGACAGCACGGGGATGTCGGTCGGCTGCATGATGACCACCGGCGTGCCGTCGTAGCCCGCCTCGTCGAGCGCCGCCCTCGCCTTCTCGACATCGCCCACCTTCATCACCTCGGAGCCGATCTCGCTGGCGTAGGGCGTGCCGCAGGGATAGACCGAGTAGCAGGTCTTCCAGTATTGGGGATCGCCGATCGCGGCGGCCATGTAGTCTTCCTGCTTCATGGCCATGATCGCCGCCCGGCGCACCTCGGCCCGGTCGAAGGGCGGCAACAGATGGTTGAAGCGCGCAAAGCCGATGTTGCCGAGCGGATCGTTGATCTCCACCACCACATCGGGATTGGCCGACAGAATCGGCATGAGATCGTTCGAGGGGCTCTCGAAATAGTCCACCTCGCCGGCCAGCAGCGCGTTCATCGCCGTGGTCTGGTCGGGGAAGTAGGTCCACTCGACCCGGTCCACCTTGGCGATCTTGCCGCCGGCCGCCGCCGAGGGCGGCTCGGAGCGCGGCACGTACCCCTCGAACTTGGTGTAGACCACCTTCGAGCCGGGCACCCATTCGTCCTTCTGGAAGACGAACGGCCCCGAGCCGACATACTCGGTGATCTGCTCGAAGGGATCGGTCTGCGCCACCCGCTCGGGCATGATGAAGGGCACGTTGGAGGAGATCTTGCCGATCGCCTCGAGTACCAGCCCGAAGGGTTGGCTCAGGCGCATGACGAAGGTGCGGTCGTCCTTGGCCTTCATCTCCGCCACCGCGGCGAAGAGCTGCTGGCCCATGCCGTCGCGCTTGCCCCAGCGCTGCAGCGAGGCGATGCAATCGTTGGAGCGCACCGGCTCGCCGTCGTGGAACTCGAGCCCCTCCCGCAGCTTGAAGGTCCAGGTCAGACGGTCGTCGGACACCTCCCAGCTCTCCACCATCTGCGGCTGCGGACGGAAATTCTCGTCCATGGCGAAGAGCGTATCGTAG
>JALSRW010000634.1 GCA_026984595.1 Alphaproteobacteria bacterium | reverse complement strand
AGCCGCCGATGATACGCGCACCGGCGGCGCGCGCGAGCCGGGCATACTCGGCCATGACCTCGGGTGTGCCGGAATAGCGGATGACGCCGTCCTCGAACACCGGAATCCCACAATTGGCCTTGGCCACCAGGATTTCGCCGGGCTCGGAGACCCGATGCATGGCCAACACGGCGGCCACCAGCGCGGCCGGACCGGTGCCGCAATTGGCGCCGAAGGCGACCGGCGGGCCGGCGAGGCTTCGCGCCAGCATGATCGCCCGTTCGGGGGGGATCCCCATCATCGTGCGGCCGCCGGTATCGAAGCTCATGGTGGCGACCACCGGCAGGCCGGTAGTTGCCGCCGCCTCGACGGCGACCGCCAGCTCCTCGGCCGAGGACATGGTCTCGATCCAGAGCAGATCGACGCCGCCGCGAGCCAGGGCCTCCGCCTGCTCGGTGAAGGCGGCGCGTGCGTCGCTCCGGCTGCAGGCCCCCACGGGCTCCAGCACCTCGCCGGTCGGCCCCATGGAACCGGCGAGGATGGCCTCGCCGCCGGCAGCGGCTACCGCTTCCCGTGCCAGCTCTGCCGCCGCCCGGCACAGTTCCCCGACCCGTCCCTCGAGCCCGTGCAGCGCCAGACGGAAACGATTGGCGCCGAAACTGTTGGTGAGGAGGATCTCGGACCCGGCATCGAGGAATTCGCGGTGCAGATCCCGCACTGCGGCGGGACGGTCGAGGTTCCACAGTTCCGGACAGTCCCCGCTCTCCAGCCCCCGGGCGAAGAGGCCGGTACCGATGCCGCCGTCGGCCATCAGCACCCCGCGTTCGGCGAGCCGTCCGCGCAGCAGGTTCATGCGCCCCTCCGCCGGCGGGGCCGGCTGTCGGCCGGGCTGGTGCGGCCGGCTTGCCGCCGTCGCCGGCGGAGCTCCTCGAGGATGGCGAGGCGGCGGGCCATGTCGGCATCCCGCCATTCGGCGATCTCGGCGGCGCTGCGCAGACATCCCCGGCACAGGCCGCTGGCCGGGTCGAGAGCGCAGATGCCGGTGCAGGGCGAAGGGATCTGGGGCACGCTCGGGGTTCGGGGCATCGATGCCGCCAACTGTCGGATGCGCAGGTCGTGCCTACTGTGGCGAGTCGATGCCGGACGGCTTGCCGGCAAACGCCCGGGGCCTGCGCGATTCCGACATCGCCTCGAGGTCCGCCGCGGCCCGGGTCCGGCCGCCGTTCAGTAGGCGCCGGCGCGGCTCGGAACGGCGACCAGGGTCTTGAACAGGATCACCACATCGTTCCACAGGGTCCAGTTGCGGACATACCAGGTGTCGAGGGCCACCCGCTGGTCGTATTCGATATCGTTGCGGCCGCTGATCTGCCACAGGCCGGTGAGGCCGGGGCGCACCATGAGATAGTAGACCTTGGCGTCGCCGTAGCGTTCGAGCTCCTCGGGCACCACCGGACGCGGACCGACGAGGCTCATATCGCCCCTGAGCACGTTGAAGAGCTGGGGTAGCTCGTCGAGGCTCAGCTTGCGCAGGAAGTGCCCGAGACGGGTGATGCGCGGGTCGTTTCGGAGCTTGTGGTCGCGCTCCCATTCGGCCCGTGCCTCCGGGTTCTCGGCGAGCAATCGCTTCAGCACCTCGTCGGCGTTCGGCACCATGCTGCGGAACTTGTAGCAGGGAAAGAGCCTTCCCTCGCGACCGACCCGCTGGTGGGCGAACAGCACCGGCCCGCCTTCGAGACGCAGCAGCAGGGCGATGGTGGCCATCAGCGGCGCCACCAGCACCAGGATCAGCCCGGCTCCGGCCAGGTCGAACAACCGCTTGAGATAGCGCGCCCAGGGCCGCGCCAGATTGTTGTGGATCCGCAGCGCCAGCACCTCGCGGCTGAAGAAATGTGCGAGTCGGGTATTGTTGATGGGCAGGCCACGCAGCGGCGAGATCACGTCGAGACTGCGGGTGGCCAGGGACAGCCGCTCGATCAGGTTCTCGTTGTCGGCGACCTCCTCGGCATCGAGCGCGACCACCACATGCGGACTGCCGAAGCGGCTCAGCGTTTCCCGCTCGGCCGTACCGAGCGCCAGCACCGGCACTTCGCGCCCCTCGAGCTCGATGAAGCGATCTTCGGCGCTACGCGCCGCCGGATCGATGAACGCGATGATGTCGTAGCCGAGATAGCGGTCATGGGCGTAGGCCTCGGCCGTCTCCCGGGCGATCGGCCCGGTGCCGACGACGATGGTCGGCTGTCGCCAGGCACCGTGGCGCAACATGAGCGATTTCACGGCGCGCCGCGCGAGCGGCACGGAAAAGACGACCAGGGTCCAACTGGTGAGCACCCACAGACGCGAGAAGTTGACCTTGAGCAGGTAGAGGAGCGCGGCGTCGAGCAGGAAGCCGATGGCCGCCACGACGACGATGTCGCCGACCTCCTGCCAGAACAGCCGACGCCGATCGTAATGGCCGAGATACTTGAAGATCGAGACCGCGGCCGCGCTCAGCACCAGCAGAATGGCCAGCCGCTGGTCGGTGAGATTCTCGTACGAGAAATTGACGACGCCACCCAGCATGAAGCAGGCCAGCATGACGGCCATGTCCAGTGCGGGCAACACGGCGATCCCCCGCAGGGTCTGCACCTGCGCGGCCCGACGTGAAACCTCGAGAAGCTGCGATGACATTCCGGCGTTCGTCCCAGTTCCGCAGTTTCTGATTTTAACCACAGTGTCCGCGATGCGGTATCGTTCTAGGTAATACCGAAGACACCGGCCTGCAATGGCGATCGCGGCACCATCAACCGGAGGCCACGGGGCGTCGCCTTCCTGCCATACCTTATGGCACGGATGGACCGATGTTGTCCGCAACCGGCGTCGGACTCAGTGACAAACTGCACACCATGAGGCGCAGATCCTGTCTCCGACGGGCGCTCTTACCAGAAAACGCGACGCCGCCGGGGATCATCCCGCGCGTTAACCACGTCTTCACGAGTTCGTGACAGGATGATCGGTGAGGCTTTCGGAGAAGGAGAAGCAGGTGACCGTACGCAGCACCGGCAGAGGATGCGGTGGCCCGTCGACCATGCCGGTGATCTGGCTGGCTTCGTTCCCCAAGTCCGGCAATACCTGGATGCGTTTTCTGCTGGCGCGTCTGTTGTTCGGCCCGGTCGCCAGCTCCGCCGAGCTCGAATGTCTGATTCCCGACATTCACGAACCGCGGATGGGGCCGGATGCACCTCCCTGCCGCCTGCACCAGGGACATCTGCTGCTCAAGACGCATTGGACGTTCGACGTCGCGGAGCAACAGGGACGGCGGACGGCCGGGGCGATCTATCTGGTGCGCGATCCGCGCGACATGCTGGTTTCGCTGTTCCGCTACTTCCGGGCGACGACCCCCGCGGCGCGCGATCGACTGCTGACGAACTTCGTCGAAACCGGTGGCAGCACGCCGGAGTTCGTGGGCTTCGGCTTCGGCAACTGGCGTCAGCATGTGGAAAGCTGGCTGGTCGCGGCACCGCGCCGGGTCCCGGTCCTCCTGGTCCGCTACGAGGACATGCTCGCGCGGCCACGGGCCGAACTCCGCAGGCTGGCCGAAGCCCTCGGGATGGAAGTGGAAGACGGCGAGCTCGACGCCTGTATCGAGGATAGCCGCATCGACCGTCTGCGCGCCATCGAACAGCGGGATGCGAGGACCGGCACCGGCGTTTTCGGACGACTGGCGAGATCCAAGGGCGAGGGCTTCACCTTTTTCCCCAGCGGCCGCGCCGGCAGTCATCGCGAGCTCCTTCGCCGCAGCGAACTCCGGCTCCTCGAACCTCTGTTCGAACCCTGGTTGACCCACCTGGGCTACGAAGCGGGATCCTCGGCGAAAGCGGATGGCACCGCCGTGACGAGCCGCACCCTCGCCGACACCGCGGTCGGGAACCCCCGACCGACTCCGGGCTGATCGCGCCTATTGCGGTCGCCACCCGGAACGGATTCCGGGCGAAGGCCGGGCACCGACGGATGTCCGCCCGGCCGAGGGAAGCCCGGAACTCCCCGGCACGGGCTCGGCCGGCCCGGCGTTTCCCGCTCCCGGCAGCTCCGCTGCTCTCCTCCTCGGGATGGCGGAACCGGCGCCATTAGTGGCCCGCAACACCTGCGCAGACGACGCCCTGCCGGGCATTCGCATGGCAGAGCATCTCCCATCGTCGGCGATCGCCGTCACCGTGCCCCGCCAGCAGGATCTCTCCCGCAAAGAAGCGTTCAGTCCGGATCCCATTCCGGCGCCAGACCGGCGATGTCGACAATCCGCCCGGAGGGGCTGCCGAGGGCCGAGATCGCACGCATTTCCTCTACCGCGAGGGCGAAATCCCAGATCTCGAAATTGGCCCGCGCATGCTCCGGCTTGGAGCTGCGCGGGATGGCCACCACCCCTTCCTGCTGCACCAGCCAGCGCAGCGCGATCTGGGCCGGGCTCTTGCGATGGCGGGCGGCGATGCGCGCGATCACCGGATCGCCGAACACCCGCCCGCGGGCCAGCGGACAATAGGCGGTCAACGCCATCCCGGCGCCGCGACAGGCCGCGAGCACACGCTTCTGCGTAAGGAACGGGTGATACTCCACCTGGTTGGTGACCAGCGGTGCCGCCGACAGGCGTATCGCCTCCTCCATCAGGCGACTGGGAAAGTTGCTGACGCCGATATGCCGGGTCATGCCGCGGGCCCGGGCGTCGTTCAGGGCGTCGATGGTCTCGGCCAGGGGAACGGCCGGATTCGGCCAGTGCAGGAGCAGCAGATCCACGGCCTCCAGCCCGAGCCGCTGGAGGCTCTCCTCCACCGATCGCTGCAGATCACCCTGCCGGAAGCGGTCGGGCCAGACCTTGGTGGTCAGGAAGATCTCGGCGCGGTCGATGCCGCTCGTACGAATGGCGGTGCCGACCTCGCGCTCGTTCTCGTACATCTGGGCGGTATCGATGTGGCGATAGCCGATCGCCAGGGCGGCTTCGACCAGCCGCACCGCCAGCCCGTCCCGCAATTCCCAAGTGCCGAACCCGAGAGCCGGAATCCGAGCGCCATGCGCTTCCACATTGTGCACGCGCTTTCCCCCCGATGCATCCCCCGCGGGCGCCGCCCGTCTTCGCCGGATCCCGGCCCGGGACGATCGACGCGCAGCCGAACGCAGGATGCCGTGAAACCGCGGTCGCGTCACCTTCTATTTGCGGCTCGCGAACGGCGCGCCTTTCCGGGTGGCGATCCGGTCGACACCACCGGCACGCCGCGGCGGCCGCACAGCGAGCGGAAAGAGGAGCCCGAGACGCGCCGTCCCGACGTGGTGCGCCCCGTCTGTCCGCTCCCGGCAGACTGCGGCCGAGACGGACTTCGGGTCCGGCATCGGCATCGCCGCCGTCCCTCGCGAGCGAAGCACGGACGCAGGATGACGGAAACGACGGCCCGACATCGGCCGGATGGCGAACGCGGAACCGCCGAAGCTCAGGGTGCTGCAAGGAGGGCGAGGAGGACGGCGAGCCCACCGCCGGCGACCGCACCGATCACCGAGAGACCGGCCAGCGACAGCCAGGAGAAGGCATCGCGGTCGGGTACCGGCGCCGCGTTCCAAGCCGCTGCCGACGGCTTCGATGTGCCGGGGACGGCGGGTGAAGGCCGCGAGCGGGTCCGGAATGTCGCTCCGCGCAGACCTTTCTGTTTCGGGCGCAGACGTTCGAACACGATGCGGGCGGCGGTCGCCTGGGTGTCCGGGTTGAACAGCTCCCGGACCACCCGCACCCCGGCGATCTCCGGCCGGCGCACCAGCTCGCTCGCCTCTTCCATAGCCTCTTCCCGGCTGGTCGAGACATAGCCGATCGTCCAGCGCTCGCTTTCCAGCACATAGACCTCGAAATGGGTCTGCATGATGGCCGGTGAAACGGTCTGGCCCATACGATCTCCTGCCATGCCCCTGGCCCGCGGATCCCGTCGCCTGCAGTACGTGTATAGCGACTTGCGGTAAACGACCGGTTAACACCGCGATTCGATCCCGCTCTTGATTTTGCCGCCCCGCACCACTACAGGGACGCGCGAGGTCCCCATCGTCTAGTGGTCAGGACGCCAGCCTTTCAAGCTGGTAACGCGGGTTCGATTCCCGCTGGGGACGCCATCCCCCGACCAGGATTCGCGCTCCTCGGCAGAACCCTCCCGGGATGCGGGCCGTGCTTGCAATGGGCCTTCGCTCGTGCTCCCCTGCGCCCCGATCGGATCGTCTCGCAAAGGCGCGGCATCGGGGGAGGATCGGCCATGAAACTGGTACGCTACGGCCCCAAGGGGCAGGAAAAACCCGGCGTTCTCGACGGCACGGGGGCCATTCGGGATCTTTC
>JALSRW010000633.1 GCA_026984595.1 Alphaproteobacteria bacterium | reverse complement strand
GAGATGCCGGATCCGGCTTCGATGCGCCCCGAATGGTGGCCCGCGAGGAGCGGATCCCCCGGGGGCGGGTCGCCCGGCGCCAGGACATCGCCCCGCTGGTGGCCTTTCTGGCCGGCCTCGAGGCGAGTTTCGTCACCGGCCGGTGCTGTCCGGTCGATGGCGACAGCACGCTCCGAACCTCGCGGGTACGAGCGGCGTCGATGGATGTGTCGGATCGGATTGGTCGGAGCGGCCGGATTCGAACCGGCGACCCCCAGTCCCCCAGACTGATGCGCTACCAGGCTGCGCTACGCTCCGCCGAGGCGAGGCGCAATATAGGAGCCCGCCGGAGGCTCGGCAATGGCGGAAATGCGGGGATTCAGCGCTCCAGTTCCTGCCGGAGCTCGGCCGCGAGAGCGCGCAGTTCGCGGGCCAGCGGCGCCAACCCCGCGGCGCCCTTACGGGGCTCGGCCGGGGTCGCCGCCGGATCCTCCGCGGCCTCGGTGCCGCTGCGGCTGCGGCGTTGGCGCAGGAGCTTCTGCGCCCCCTTGATGGTGTAGCCCTGATCGTAGAGCAGCACCCGGATCTGGCGCAGCACCTCGACATCCTCGGGCCGGTAGTAACGACGGCCGCCGCCCCGCTTGAGAGGACGGACCTGGGTGAACTTGCTTTCCCAGAAGCGCAACACATGCGGGGCCACGCCGAGTTCCCCGGCGACCTCGCTGATGGTGCGGAAGGCGGTCGAGGCCTTGGCCGGGCGCTCGGTCATGCCGCGGGTACCGCGCGCTCAGCCGCGACCGCGATTGAGGCGCGCCCGGAGCGCCTGCGAGGGGCGGAACACCAGCACCCGCCGCGGCAGGATCGGAACCTCTTCGCCGGTCTTGGGATTGCGGCCGATGCGCTGGCCCTTCTCGCGGACCAGGAACGTGCCGAAGGACGAGATCTTCACGGTGCCCTCCCGAACCAGCGATTCGGAGATTTCCTCCAAAATCGCATCGACCAGTTCCGCCGACTCGCTGCGCGACAGTCCCACCTGCTGGTAGACGGCCTCCGCGAGCTGGGCCCGCGTCACCGTTTTGCCCGCCATCGGACCGTTCCTCCCCTGCCTTTTCATGCGGCTGAAAAGGTTAGGGATCATCGGCTTGGGCGTCAATAGACGAGACCGGTACGGAAAATCTACCAGCGCAGCAGCAGCGATCCCCAGGCGAAGCCGCCGCCGATCGCCGAGGCCAGCACCAGATCGCCCGGCCGCAGCCGGCCCTCGCGCCAGGCGTGTTCCAGGGCCAGCGGGATGGAGGCGGCGGAGGTGTTGGCGTGGCGATCGACGGTCGCTACCACCCGTTCGGCGGGAATCTCCAGGCGTTTGGCGACTGCCTCGATGATCCGCCGGTTGGCCTGATGGGGCACGAACCAGTCGATCTCGGCGGGGGTGATACCGAGATCGGCACAGGCCCGGTGGGCGCTGGAAACCAGCACCGCCACCGCATGGCGGAACACTTCCCGACCGTTCATCCGCAGATGCCCGACGGTGCCGCTCGAGGAGGGACCCCCATCGACGTAGAGATGCTCGTAATGACGGCCGTCGGCGGACAGGGTGGCGGCGAGAATGCCGCGATCCAGCATGGTACCGGTGCCCTCCTCGGCCTCCAGCAGCAGCGCCCCGGCGCCGTCGCCGAACAGCACGCAGGTGGCACGGTCCTCCCAGTCGAGGATGCGCGAGAAGGTCTCGGCCCCGATCACCAGCGCCCGGCGGGCGCGGCCGCAGCAAAGCAGTGCCTCGGCCATGGTCAGCGCGTAGACATAGCCGGCACACACCGCCTGCATGTCGAAGGCCATCGCCGGGCCGATGCCGAGTTTGCGCTGCACGGCGGTGGCGGTGGCGGGAAAGGTGTTGTCGGGGGTGGATGTCGCGACCAGCAGCAGATCGACATCCTCGGGCCGGCGTCCGGCCCGCTCCAGCGCCCGGCGGGCGGCGGCCACCGCCAGATCCGAGGTCAGCTCGCCCTCGGCGGCGATGTGTCTCTGGTGGATGCCGGTGCGCTCGCGGATCCAGCGATCGGAGGTATCGACCCGTTCCGACAGCTCGTCATTGGTGACGATCCGCTCGGGCAGGCGTGCGCCGACCCCGCGGACCACCGCCCGCACGCAGGAACTCACGAGGCGGCCACCTTGCGGCTGCCGACCCTGCCGGCTCCCGTGCCGACGGCGTGCATTTCGGCGATGATGCGCTCGTTCGTGCCCTGCTCGACGAGCTGGATGGCGGCGGCGATGGCCGCCGCGAAGCCCACCGCGTCGGTCCCGCCGTGGCTTTTCACCACCACCCCGTTGAGGCCCAGGAACATGGCACCGTTGTAGAGGCGGGGATCGAAACGTTCGCGCATGCGGGCGAGGGCGGGGCGGGCGAGCAGATAACCCAGGCGCGCCCGCCAGTCCGAACGGAAGGCCTGGCGCAGGGCGGCACTGAACAGGCGTGCCGTCCCCTCGGTGATCTTGAGCGCGACATTGCCGGTGAAACCGTCGGTGACCACCACATGGACCCGGCCCTCGGCGACGTTGCTGCCTTCGACGAAGCCGGAATAATGGATCGCCAGACCGCTGTCGCGAATGAGCGCCGCCGCCGTCCGTACGACGCTGTCGCCCTTGACCTCCTCGGTGCCGACATTGAGGATGCCGACCCTCGGCTTGTCGATATTCAGGACCGCGCGGGCATAGACCTCGCCCATCACCGCGAACTGGAAGAGATGCTCGGGGCCGCAATCGATGTTCGCCCCGAGATCGAGCATCACCACCGGCTCCCGGCGGGTGGGCAGCAATGCGGCGATGGCCGGCCGGTCGACGCCGGGCAGGGTCTTCAACACGTATTTGGCCATCGCCATCAGGGCACCGGTATTGCCGGCCGACACCGCCGCCGCCGCCTCGCCCCCCTTGACCGCATCGATGGCCAACCGCATGCTGCTCCGTCGTCCCTGCCGCAGCGCCTGGCTGGGCTTGGCATCGGGCGAAACGGCTTCGGCCGTGTGGCGCAGCTCGGTGGCGGCGGCCAGCGCCGGATGTCGGTTCAGCAAGGGTGCAACCTGCTGTTCGTCGCCGAACAGCAGGAAGCGCAGACCGGGAGTCTGGCGCAGGGCCTTGGCCGCACCGTCGATCACGATATCGGGTGCGTGGTCCCCGCCCATCGCATCGAGGGCGATGATGAGGCTCATGACCGTCCCATCCGAACCCGCCCCCGGCCGGGATCGGCCGGGAGCGAAACGCAGCTTCCCTGGCCCGTCACCGCGAGCGGTCCTCAGTCGTTCCTGCTCAGCCGGCGCAGAGCCTCGGCCAGTGGCCCGGCTCCGCCCCCGGCATCCGCGGAGGTTCCATAGCGCGCCAGGTAGCTCTCGGCATCGGGCCTGCGCGGATATGGATCAATCGCCAAGGCCAGCTCCTCGGTGACCAGTTCGCCGAGATCCAGCAGGTCGCCCAGCAGCGGCTCCGGTTCCTCTTCCTCGGGGTCGACGACGACCTCGGCACCGAGCGAGCCGCTGCGCAGGAACAGCCGGTCGAACTCGGCATCGAGTTCGGCCGCGACCGGCTCCAGGGTCACCACGCAGCGCTGACGGAGGCGGGCCTGCAACGCGCCGCGCACACGGACCACGCCGCCGCTGGCCATCGCCACCGTACCTTTGGCGATCAACTCGTCGAGCTGCAGAAGGTCGAGCCGGCGGGCCACCGCACTGCGCTCGTCGGGCGCGGCCGCGATCTCGAAGGCGACATCGTCCGAATGCAGCTCGGCGAGGTCGAACAATCTCGAGAATTCATGCGTTGCGATCAAGAGGGTGCTCCCGGGTCATGCAGCGAACGATGGCAAACCCGATGTGTCGACCGGCGGGTCGACGGCCGGTTCCTCCAACCTTCCCAGGAATGTCAGCGATACCGCAAATTAGAGTGCCGGGAGGAATAGGTCAACTTCGTGCATCACCCCGGGTCCCGGCGAAGGGTGCGGCGGCGAACAGCGGCGCCGGCGCCTCGCCCTGCGCGAGCCCGTGTTCGCGCAGGGCCGCATCCTGGTCGAGGGCATAGCGGGCGAGGGCGGCGGCCTGCGCGGCCTGTGCCTCGCTCCAACCCAGGTTACGGGCGAGGATTGCCGCGATCGCCGCTCGATCGCCGGCATCGAGGGCGACCGACAGATCGCGGGTGCGGGCCAGGAAACTGCCGGCGATGCGCTTGACGTGCTTGCCCACCGAGAGATCGCCCACCCCCATCTCGCGCAGATTGCGGTCGAGGTCGGTGAAGAAGGCGTCGACCACCGCCTGGGCCAGCGCGGCGCCCTCTCCGGGCTGCCGCTGCAGCCAGCGCCACAGCAGCAGCACATGCAGGGTCATCAGCTCGAACCGCCCCTCGACGGTGTCCGGCACCCCGCCGGCGGCATAGAATCCGGGCCGGCGGGCCTGTTCGACGGCCTGCCGGTAGATGTGCCAGGCGAGCTGTCGAAGGCGGCGCCGTTCCCGCCAGCCCGCAAACGGCCTAGCCACCGCGCCGAGCCTCCGCCTGTTCAGTGCCGCGCGAATGTGGTAACCGCATGGCGCCAGTATCTCCCTCGTTCACCGTGCCCGGACAGGCCCCTATGACGATTCCGGTGTTCCTCCGTACGGCCACTCTCGCTCTCGGTCTTCTGGTCGGGGCCTGTGCACCGACCGTCCAGCAGCACGGCCAGCGCATCGATCCCGAGGCGGTGTCCCGTATCCGCCCGGGTGTCACCTCCAAGGAGGAGGTGCTGCGGCTGATGGGCTCGCCCTCGGCCACTGCCACCTTCGACGATCGCCGCTGGTACTATGTCACCCAGACCGTCGAGAAAAGGTCGTTCTACCAGAAGCAGGTCACCGACCAGCGGGTGCTCATCGTCGTGTTCGACGATCGCGGCATCGTCGAGCAGGTAAAGGAGCGCGGTCTCGAGCAGGCACGCGCCGTCGAGCCGGTCGACGACCGGACGCCGACGATGGGCAACGAGCTGTCGTTGATCGAGCAGTTGATCGGCAATATCGGACGCTTCTCGCGCAGCCGCGAGAACACCCGGCCGTAAGCGAACGGCCCGGCACGGTGGCCGGGCCGTCCCCTCGTCACGCCATGGTCCCCCTCAGGCCGCCGCGGCCAGCGCGGAGAGCAGCAGCAGGGCGACGATGTTGGTGATCTTGATCATCGGGTTGATCGCCGGACCGGCGGTGTCCTTGTACGGATCGCCGACCGTGTCGCCGGTCACCGCCGCCTTGTGGGCATCCGACCCCTTGCCGCCATAGTTGCCGTCCTCGATGAACTTCTTGGCATTGTCCCAGGCGCCGCCGCCGGAGGTCATGGAGATGGCCACGAACAACCCGGTGACGATGGTACCGAGCAGCAGCGCGCCGACGGTGGTGAAGGCGGCCTCGCGGCCGGCGATCCAGGCAATCACGAAATAGACCAGGATCGGCGAGAACACCGGCAGCAGGGAGGGCAGGATCATCTCCCGGATGCCCGCCTTGGTCAGCATGTCGACGGCGCGGCCGTAATCGGGCTTGGAGGTGCCCTCCATGATGCCCGGATTTTCGCGGAACTGGCGGCGTACCTCCTCGACGATGGCACCGGCCGCCCGTCCCACCGCCTGCATCGCCAGCGAGGTGAACAGGAAGGGCAGCAGGCCGCCGAGAAAGAGGCCGACCACCACGAAGGGATCGGAGAGGGTGAAGGTGACGTCGAGATCCGGGAAGAAATGCTGGAGATCGTTGACATAGGCCACGAACAGCACGATCGCCGCGAGCCCCGCCGAGGCGATGGCGTAGCCCTTGGTCACCGCCTTGGTGGTATTGCCGACCGCATCCAGCGCATCGGTCACCTGTCGCACTTCCTGGGGCAGTTCGGCCATCTCGGCGATGCCGCCGGCATTGTCGGTGACCGGACCGTAGGCGTCCAGGGTGACCACCACCCCGGTCAGGGCGAGCATGGTGGTGGCGGCGATGGAGATGCCGTAGATGCCGGCATTCAGATAGGCGAGGAGGATGCCGCCGGCGATCACCAGCACCGGCAGTGCGGTGGCCTCCAGCGACACCGCCAGGCCCTGGATGATGTTGGTGGCGTGGCCGGTGGTCGAGGCCTTGGCGATCTGCTGCACCGGCCGGTGCAGGGTGCCGGTGTAGTAGTCGGTGATCCACATGATCAGGCCGGTGACCAGCAGGCCGACCAGGCTCGAGTAGTAGACGTTGAGGCCGGTGAAGGTGGACAGTACCCGCTCGCCGACCTTCGCTTCGTAGACCGGTTCGTTGAAGCCGAGCACCAGCCAAGTGAAGAGGATCAGCAACACGGCCGAGATCCCGGCCGCGCT
>JALSRW010000632.1 GCA_026984595.1 Alphaproteobacteria bacterium | reverse complement strand
CGCTGCATCAGATGGACCACCGGTCGATCGCCGCAGTAGAGCCAGGCGCCGGGAAAGGGGAAGGGCGGGCGCGGCCCCTCCTCGAGGCCGATCACCTCGCGGTAGAAGGCGACCGTGGCCGCCAGATCGTCGGTGAGGATGTTGACGTGATCGAGTGCCCGGATCGCCATGGCCGCAACCTCCCTCTTTTCCCGGCCGATGCTAGCATCCGTGCGGGCGCCGTCCAGCCGCGCTTGCGGTATCGACTGATCGAGCATATGTCGGCGATTGATACCTGCGAAGGAGAAGCGCCGGTGCCCACCGATGCCGCCGAAATCGCCGAGGTGCTGGGCGGACGCGAGGTGTTGGGCAGCGAGATCCGCACCTTCGCCGATCTGGAGCGGGTGGTGATGGCCGGCCTGCCCAAGGCCGCGTTGCGCCGGGTGGCGGAGATCGTCTTTCCCGATGCCCGTCGCCGCCGCCAGCTCATCTATGCGGTGGTACCGGAGGCCAGCTACAAGCGCCGCCGCCAGTATCTGAGCGCGGCCGAGAGCGCCCGCGCGGAGCGCCTCGCGCGGGTGGTGGCGGCGGCCCGGGCGGTGTGGGGCGAGGGCGAGGATCTGTCGCGTTTCCTGACCACCCCGCATCCCCTGCTGGAGGGGCGCACGCCGCTGGAGGCGGCGCGCAGCGAGATCGGTGCCCGCCGGGTCGAGCAGATCCTGGCCGCGCTCGAATGGGGCCTGCCAGTGTGAGGGCCTACCGCATATCCGGGCGGCGCCATCCGGTGTTCAGTGGCGAGGGGGCGCGGCTCTTCGGCGGCCGCTGGAACTCGCCCGGACGGCCGGCGATCTATTGCGGCGAGAGCTTCGCCATCTGTATGCTGGGGCGGCTGGTCTATGCCCGTATCGGCCGGCTGCCCGAGGGTGATCGCTGGATCCGGGTCGAGATCCCGGATGCGCTGGTGGAGCGGTTCGCACCCGCCGAGTCCTTTCGCTGGTGGGAGGCGGATCTGCGCGCGACCCGGGCGCATGGCGACCGCTGGCTGGAGGAACGGCGATCGCTGGCCCTGCTGGTGCCCTCGGCGGTGACCCGGTTCGACCGGAATCTGGTGATCAACCCCGAACATCCCGCCTTCGCCGCCTTGCGGCCCGATCCGCCGGCCGAAGTGCTCCGGGATCCGCGTCTCTTTCCGGGGTGAGGCATCCGACTTGCCAAGCCGGCCCGGTCGTGCGAGCTGCAGGCGGCGAAGCGAGGGGAGTGACCAAGATTTCATCATCTGCCCAGGAAATGAGCAGGAACGCGGGGCCGGCGGTGGCATCGCGAAGCGACCTGCTGGTTCTCGGCGGCGGGCTGACCGGGCTCGCCCTGGCCGCGGCGGTCGGCGGCGCCGGCTTCGAGGTGCGGGTGGTCGAGCGCGAATCCTATGCGCGGATGCTGGCCGCGCCCTATGACGGGCGGGTGACGGCGGTGGCCCGCGGCTCCAAGCTGCTGCTGGAAGCGCTCGGCGTCTGGTCGGACATTCTGCCCCATGCCGAGCCCATCCGCGAGATCCTGGTGGCCGAGGCGGACAGTCCGGTGGAGGTCCGTTACGACAGTATGGAGATCGACGGCGAGCCGCTGGGCTGGATCGTCGAGAACCGCCGGATCCGTCACGCTCTGCTGCAGCGGGTGCAGGCGCTGGCGACGGTGCGCCTCCTGGACGGGCGGGAAGTGGTCGGGATGGGGCGCGATCGCTTCGCCGCACGCCTCGAGCTGGCCTCGGGCGAGACGCTCGCGGCACCGCTGCTGACCATCTGCGAAGGCCGCTTTTCGCGTAGTCGCGAGCAGCTCGGCATCGGCGCCCGGCGCTGGGTCTACGGCCAGACCGGCATCGTCTGCACGCTGCGGCACGAGCGGCCCCACCGGGGGGTGGCCGTCGAGCGCTTCTTTCCCGACGGTCCGTTCGCCATCCTGCCCATGCAGGGCGATCGTTCCTCCATCGTCTGGGCGCTGGAGGACGAACTCGCAGCCCAGATGCGCGAACTCGAGGACGGGGCTTTCGCCGCCGAGGTGGCGGCCCGCTTCGGCGATCGGCTCGGCCGCATTTCCGTCGAGGGTCCGCGCTGGTACTATCCGCTGGTACTCGTCTGGTCGGAGCGCTACAGCGACTGGCGGGTGGCACTGGTGGGTGATGCCGCCCGCGGCATCCACCCGATCTCCGGGCAGGGATGGAACCTGGCACTGCGGGACGTGGCGGCGATCGCCGAGACGGTGGTCGAACGGCTGCGCCTCGGTCTCGATCCCGGCGAGCCGGCCGCCCTCGAGGGCTACGAGGCCTGGCGGCGCTTCGACAGTCTGGCCTTGGTGGCCATCACCGACGGCATCAACCGCCTGTTCGCGAACGATCTCCTGCCCCTCAAGCTGGCCCGCAATGCCGGCCTCGCGCTGGTCGAGCGGCTGCCGCCGGCCAAGCGCTTCTTCATGCGCCATGCGATGGGCATGGTCGGCGATCTGCCGCGGCTGATGCGCGGCGAGCCCCTCTGACGAAGAAGGGGCGCCCCGAAGGGCGCCCCCGCATCCTGCCCGAGGGGTGGGGAGTTCAGTGCACCACCTCGCCGTGGAGGCGCAGATCGAGACCCTCGACCTCGGTCTCGGGATCGACCCGCAGCCCGATCACCAGATCGATGATCTTGAGCAGGACGAAGCTGGCGATCCCCGACCAGACGACGGTCGCCAGCACACCCTTGATCTGGATCCAGACCTGGACGGCGTTGCCCTCGAGGAGCCCGGGCGTGCCGCCCACCGCCTCGGCGGCGAACACGCCGGTGAGAATGGCCCCGACCGTACCACCGACGCCGTGCACGCCGAAGGCATCGAGACTGTCGTCGTAACCCATCCGGTTCTTGAGCCAGGTGGCCCCCCAGAAGCAGGCGACACCGGCCGCCAGACCGATCAGGAGGGCGCCGCCGGGGAGGACGAAGCCGGAGGCCGGGGTGATGGCGACGAGACCGGCCACCGCACCGGAGGCGATGCCCAGCACGCTCGGCTTGCCTCGTAGCAGCCATTCGCAGATCATCCAGGCGAGGGCGGCGGCGGCAGTGGCGATCTGGGTGACGGCCATGGCCATGCCGGCGAGTCCGTCGGCGGCCAGCGCCGAGCCGGCATTGAAGCCGAACCAGCCGACCCACAGCAGGGCGGCGCCGGTGAGGGTGTAGACCAGATTGTGCGGCGGCATGGGCTCCTTCGGATATCCTCGCCGCTTGCCCACGACATAGGCGGCAACCAGGCCGGCCACGCCGGCATTGATGTGGACCACGGTGCCGCCGGCGAAATCGAGCACGCCGTCCTCGCCCAGAAAGCCGCCGCCCCAGACCCAGTGGGTGACCGGCGCATAGACGAGGATCACCCAGAACGTGACGAACAGCAGCATCGCCGAGAACTTCATGCGCTCGACGAAGGCACCGACAATGAGCGCCGGGGTGATGATGGCGAAGGTCATCTGGAAGGTCATGAAAACCGTCTCGGGGATGGTTCCCGACATCCCGTCCAGGGTCAGCCCGGCCAGGAACAGGTTGGAGAGGCCGCCGACCAGGGCATTACCCTCGGAAAAGGCGAGACTGTAGCCGATCACCATCCAGACGATGGTCGAGGTGCAGGCGGTGGCGAACACCTGCATGGCCACCGAGAGCACGTTCTGCTTGCGCACCATGCCGCCGTAGAACAGCGCCAGACCGGGGATGGTCATCATCAGCACCAGCGCCGTCGAGGTCAGCATCCAAGCGGTATCGCCCGAATCCAGTGTCGGCCCGGCGGCTTCCTGGGCGATGGCGCCGCCGGCAGAGAACAGGAGCAGGAAGAGGCCGAGCAGGCCGTGGCGGGGAAACGTCCAGCGTTTTTCTGTCATGATCTCCGACCCGGTATGATGCCGCGGGCGAGCAGCCACCCGCATCCGCATCGGAGCAATGCAAGGACAGTGCCAACTCGCCGGGCGCGGTCGGTCGCCACTCCGCCTTCCGTTCCGCCCTCTGGCCGCCGCGCTCAGATGGCGAAGTCGGCATGGGGCTCGGCCTCGCTCTTCACCCCCCGCTCCTCCGCCCGACGACAGAGATCCTCGATGGTGATGGCATCGAGCCGCTCCATCATGCTCTCCGCCAGCGAGGCCCAGAGCGGCGCCATGATCTCGGTCCCCAGCTCCGAGCGGGAATGGGGAACGCCCCCGTTCTCCTCGCCGTTCTGCTGGAGCACCCGGACGATCTCCCCGAGGGTGATGCGACGACGCTCGCGGGCGAGGCGGTAGCCGCCGCGGGGACCGCGCACGCCGCGCAGGATCCCCGCCCGCACGAGCTGCTGCATCACCTGCTCGAGATAGCGCCGGGGAAGCCCCAGTCGCCGGGCGATGTCCTGGCTCTGCACGGGGTTGGCGCTGCCGTGATAGGCAATATCGACGACCGCCTCGACGGCGAGTGCGAGCTTTCTGGGTGGTCTGAGCATCATGTCACCTGTTCTCGACGGGATCGGGAAGCGGGGAAGGAGAGGGGGCCGCGGCCGCCCCCGGGGCATCGAGCCCGGTGGAACCGAAACCTCCCTCGCCGCGGGTGGTGGCAGCGGGATCGAGGACGGCTTCACGGAGACGCACTCTGGTGATCGGGGCGATCACCAGCTGGGCGATGCGCATGCCGCGCTCGACGACGAAGACGGCCGCACCGAGATTGACGAGGATGACGCCCACCTCGCCGCGATAGTCGGCATCGATGGTGCCCGGACTGTTGAGAAGGGTGACGCCGTGACGCAGGGCCAGCCCCGAGCGGGGTCGCACCTGTCCCTCGTGGCCGGGCGGCAAGGCCAGGCGAATGCCGGTCGGGATCCGGGCGCGCTCTCCGGGCTGCAGCACCACCGGCCGTCCGGCCTCCACCGCGGCCAGCAGATCGAGCCCGGCCGCCCCCGGCGTGGCATAGGCGGGGAGCGGCAGATCGCGGCCGTGCGGCAGGCGCTCGATCACCAGTTCGGGCGTACTCATGCCGGCTCCCTCCCGAAGGCACGGGCGATCTCCGCGACCAGGCGCCGGGCCAGCTCCTGCTTGTCCATCTCGGGCCAGCTTTCCGGTTCTTCCCCGTCGCGCAGCAGCAGTACCCGATTGCGGGTGCCGCCGAACACCGCACTGCCGGCGCCGACATCGTTGGCGAGGATCCAATCGCATCCCTTGCGCCGCCGCTTTTCACGGGCATGTTCGAGCAGCGACCCGGTCTCGGCGGCAAAGCCGATCACCAGCCGCGGGCGATGCTCTCCGCGAACGGCGAGGCGCCGCAGGATGTCGGGATTCTCGGTCAGCTCCAGAAGCGGCGGCCCCTTCCCCTCGCGCTTCTTGAGCTTGTCTTCGGCCGGCCGTTCGGGCCGCCAGTCACAGACCGCCGCGGCGCACACCGCGACGTCCACCGGCAGCGCCGCCTCGCAGGCTTCCAGCATTTCCCGCGCGGTGGTCACCCGCACCGTCCGCACCCCGGGCGGATCGGGCAGGGCCACCGGGCCGCTCACCAAGGTCACCGCCGCACCGGCTTCGGCCAGCGCCCGCGCGATGGCATGGCCCTGCCGTCCCGAGGAGCGGTTGGCGATGTAGCGCACCGGGTCGATGGGCTCGTGGGTGGGGCCGCTGGTGACCAGGGCGCGCAGCCCGGCGAGCGGCCCGGGGCCGAGCAGGCTTTCGATCGCGGCCAGGATCGCCTCCGGTTCGGCCATGCGGCCGGGACCGGTCTCGCCGCAGGCCATGTCGCCCTCTTCCGGGCCGACGAAACGGATGCCGTCGCCGCGCAGCCGCTCGACATTGCGTTGTGTCGCCGGGTGCTGCCACATGCAGGGGTTCATGGCCGGCGCCACCAGCACCGGCTTGTCGGTGGCCAGCAGCAGGGTGGAAGCGAGGTCGTCGGCGAGACCGCCCGCCATCTTCGCGAGCATGTCGGCGGTGGCCGGCGCCACCACCACCAGATCAGCTTCCCGCGAGAGACGGATATGGCCCATCTCGGCCTCGTCGGTGAGGGAAAAGAGATCGCTGTAGACCTTTTCCCCGGCGAGGCTGGCCACCGCCAACGGAGTGACGAACTCCTGCGCCGCCCGGGTCAGCACGCAACGAAAGCGGAGGCCGCGCTCGGCCCCCCGCCGGATCAGCTCCAGCACCTTGTAGGCGGCGATGCCGCCGGTGACGATCAAGAGAACGCGTCTGCCCATTGGCCGCGCGACTCCGGGGCGTTCCACGTGTTCCGTTCACGGAATGCTTGAAATCACGTCCATTAGATGGAGTTCGATCAGCCGAGCGCAAGACCCAGCGCCAGACCGATCACGAGCCACAGCCATCCGGGTGGCGAAACCA
>JALSRW010000631.1 GCA_026984595.1 Alphaproteobacteria bacterium | reverse complement strand
GGCCCGAGGAGGGCGGCCACCGCTTCCGCATCGGGCGCCACCACCACCGCCTGCGCCGGCAGGCGGGCGGCGAGCTCGGCGGCCGGCAGCGAAGCGGGCTCGGTCCGCACCCCGCCGTCGGCAGCGAAGCTCTGGGCGTAGACCGTACCCCGCTTGCCGGGAATGACGGCGGCGAGCGGCCGATCGAGGGCCCGTTCACGGCCGGCCCGGGCGAGGGCCTCGAGGGTGCCGATCGGATGGACGGGAAGAGCGGCGGCCAGCGACAGGGCGCGGGCCACCGCCACCGCGGTGCGGATGCCGGTGAAGCTGCCCGGTCCCACCGTCACCGCCAGCGCATCGAGATCGCGCCAGTCGAGCCCGTGGCGACGGCACAGGGCATCCAGAAGAGCGACGATCTCCTCGCCGCGCCAGGCGCCGGGACCGCGCGCAACCCGCTCCGGCGGCTCCTCCCGCCCGGTGGCGAGGAGCGCGGAGAAACGCCGCAGCGAGCAGTCGAAGGCCAGCAGCTTCACTTCGCCTTCCGTCGGTCAGGAGACCGCGCGCACTTCGACCACCTCGGGCACATAGTATTTGAGGAGGTTCTCGATGCCGTTCTTGAGGGTGACGACGGCGCTCGGACAGCCGGAGCAGGCGCCGCGCAGATGCAGATAGACGATGCCGCGCTCGAAACCGTGGAAGACGATATCGCCGCCGTCACGGGCGACCACCGGTCGCACCCGCGTGTCGATCAGCTCGCGGATGGCGCGCACCGTGTCGTTCTCCTCGGCATCCGGCGCCGCCGCGCTGCGATGCGCGGCCAGGGCTTCCGGCAGCACCACCGGCTCGCCGGACAGATAGTGCTCCATGATCGCCCCGAGTACCGCCGGCTTCAGGAGATACCAGTCCTCCGCCTCGGATTTGGTGACGCTGACGAAATCGCCGCCGAGATGGACACCGACCACCCCGCCCACCTCGAAGATGCGCCGGGCCAGCGGCGACAGCCGTGCCGCCTCATCGGCATCGGTGAAGTCGAGGGTGGCCTCGGGCGATACCTCCCGGCCGGGCAGGAACTTGAGGGTCGCCGGATTGGGCGTCGGCTCGGTCTGGATGAACATGGTCCGTCCCTCGTATGGGCGACCGGTCGGGTGGGCCGCCCTATTTGAGCAGGATATTGGTTACCTCGCGCAACTGCGTTCGTCCACGCAGAAGAAGGAAGCCCTGCGCCGCAAGATGGTTCGGCAGGAACTGTCCGTCCATATCCCCGTTGGTCACGACCCAGGGCATCAGCATCGAGGCATCGCGCAGGGTGGCCAGCATCTGGTCCCAGACCTTGCCCAGATTGCGCTCCTTGATGACCTCGGCGAAGTCCCGTCCCAGCCCCTGCAGCAGCAGATAGTAGGCATAAAGCCGTCCCTTGGTGGCGTAGAACACGTCATCCGCCTCGAAATCGATCCAGCTCCGGCTGCCGAGGGCGATGCGTTCGGCCAGCAGCGCCGAGGCGGAGCCGAGATCGGAGGCGATGCGGTCGAGCGTGGCCAGCAGATTGTCGGCGCGCCGATCGAACACCGCCTCGCCCGCGCCCAGACGCTCGTTGTAGCGGCGCAGCGCTTCCATGGCCTTGCGGTACTGGCTTTCCGAGCTCGGCTGCACCGGCGTCGACGACCATTCGAAGATCCACACGTCCCCCGGGTATTTGAGGCGCCCGGCGGCGGCATCGGCATCGGGGTCGATCTGGCTGGAGCCGCGCACCCGCGCCAGCTCGTCGGTGAGCTCGATGGCGAAACGCGACAGGGCGTAGATGATGCCCGACTGGTAGGCGGGCATGTTGTCGAGCAGAGCGCCCGGCAGGAAGATCGGATCGTTGCCCACCCAGCGATTGCGGTTGACCTCGCGATCGATCAGCGCCGCCGCCAGGGCGACCGCCGCCGAGCCGCCGGCGGGCACCTCCACCCTCTGCGCGAAATCGGGATCGTCGTCGATCTCGTGGACGAGGATCATGCCGATCCCGTAATAGAGCAGGATCAGGAACAGGACGATCAACGGCGCCGCCAGAATGCGCCTGCCGAGCCTGCGTCCGCTGCGGGTTCCGGTCTCCTGCGCCTGCGCCATCTGCGATTCCGCTCCCTGCTGCTGTCCGCCTCGGCCTGCCGCCCCACACTTAGGGCGTCGGGGCTCCGCCGGGAAGGCCGGGAAGGGCCGTCCGACCTTTGCATTTTGCCGCGGGAGACGTACCGTGGGGGCCGGGGAGACGTAGGCCACCGACCATTCCGGGAGGGATCATGTTGAAACGCACCGCCGCGCTGCTCGCAGGCGCCTTTCTGCTCGCCGGCCCCGTGCAGGCGCAGGAATTCAAGCCGGCCATCATTTTCGACATGGGCGGCAAGTTCGACAAATCCTTCAACGAGGCCGCCTATCGCGGTGCCGAGCGCTTCAAGAAGGAGACCGGGATCTCCTACCTCGAATTCGAGATCACCAACGAAGCGCAGCGCGACCAGGCCCTGCGGCGGATGGCCCGCAAAGGGGCCAATGTGGTGGTGGCGGTCGGCTTCGCCTTCGCCACTCCGCTCGAATCGGTGGCCGCCGAATATCCCGATACCGAGTTCGTGATCATCGATTCGGTGGTCGACAAGCCCAACATCCAGTCGGTGGTGTTCAAGGAGCACGAGGGCTCGTTCCTGGTCGGCATGGCCGCCGCCCTGGCCTCCAAGACCGGCAAGATGGGCTTCATCGGCGGCATGGACATTCCGCTCATCCGCAACTTCGCCTACGGCTACGAACAGGGCATCAAATACGTCGATCCCGATGCCGAGCTGTTCGTCAACATGACCGGCAACACCCCGGCCGCCTGGAACGATCCGGCCAAGGGCGCCGAGCTCGCCATCAGCCAGTTCGACCGCGGTGCCGATGTCGTCTACGCCGCCGCCGGCGGCACCGGCCTCGGCGTCCTGCAGGCGGCCGCCGACCGCGACAAGCTGGCGATCGGCGTCGACAGCAACCAGAACTGCATCCAGCCGGGCCATGTGCTGACCTCGATGCTGAAGCGGGTCGACGTCGCCGTCTACAAGGCCTTCAAGTCGGCCTACGACGGTTCCTGGCAGGCCGGCACCCAGGCTCTCGGGCTCAAGGAGCAGGGCGTCGACTACGCCGTGGACGAATGCAACAAGGATCTGCTGACCGCCGAGATGCGGGCCGAGCTCGAGACGGCGCGCAAACGCATCATCGCCGGGTCGCTGTTCATGGCGGTGGCCAGCGCGTCGGGCGGCCGTGTGCCGCCCGCCGTCGAGCTGCGCGGGATCTGCAAGAGCTTCGGTCCCGTGCAGGCCAACCGCGATGTCGATCTCGAGGTCGCTGCCGGCACCATCCACGGCATCGTCGGCGAGAACGGTGCCGGCAAGTCGACCCTGATGAACATTCTCTACGGGTTCTATCAACCGGATTCCGGTCGTATCCTGGTCGATGGAGCGGAACGTCGGATCCGCTCGCCGCTGGATGCCATCCGTGCCGGGATCGGCATGGTCCACCAGCATTTCATGCTGGTCGAGCCCTTCACCGTGCTGGAGAACCTGCTGCTCGGCGCCGAGGGCGGGCTCACCCTGCGGGCCGGCACCGCCCGCGCCCGGCGGGAGATCGAGGCGATCGAGCGGGATTACGGCCTGGAGGTCGATCTGGATGCGGTGGTCCGGGATCTGCCGGTGGGCGTGCAGCAGCGCGTCGAGATCCTCAAGGCGCTGTTCCGCGGCGCCCACATCCTGGTGCTCGACGAGCCCACGGGCGTGCTGACGCCGCAGGAAGCGGACCATCTCTTCCGCATCCTGGGAAACCTCCGCGAGCAGGGCCGCACGGTCATCCTCATCACGCACAAGCTCCGGGAGATCATGGCCGTCACCGACCGGGTCAGCGTCATGCGCGGCGGCCGCATGGTGGCCCATCGGCGGACCGCCGAGACCTCGACCGAGGAGCTGGCGGAGCTGATGGTCGGCCGCAAGGTGCTCTTGCGGGTGGAGAAGGGACCGGCGCGGCCGCGCGAGCCGGTGCTCGAGGTCTCCGGTCTCGAGGTGCGCGACGATTTCGACGTGCCGCGGGTGCGTGAGGTGAGTTTCACGGTGCGCGCCGGGGAGATCGTCGGCATCGCCGGGGTCGCCGGCAACGGCCAGTCGGAGCTGCTGGAGGCGCTGGCCGGTATCCGCCGGGTCAGCCGCGGCGAGATCCTGCTGCGCGGGCGGCCGGTGGGGAATGCGGCGCGGGCGCGTGCCCGACGACTCGGCCATGTGCCGGAGGACAGGCTGCGGATGGGGCTGGTGCGCAGCTTCGCCGCCTGGGAGAACGCGGTGCTCGGCTACCAGCTTCTCCCGGACTATGTGCGGCGCGGCTTTCTCCGCCGCCGCCGGATGATCGCCAGCTGTGCCGACTGGATGGAACGCTACGATGTACGGCCCCGCGATCCCTTCTTGCACGCCGTCGACTTCTCCGGCGGCAACCAGCAGAAGCTGGTGCTCGCCCGCGAGCTCGAACACGACCCCGATCTGCTGCTGGTGGGCCAGCCCACCCGCGGGGTCGATATCGGCGCCATCGAGTTCATCCACCGGCGGCTGGTGGCGATGCGCGATGCCGGCAAGGCCATTCTGCTGGTCTCGGTGGAGCTCGAGGAGGTGATGGCGCTGGCCGACCGCATCCTGGTCATGTTCGACGGCCGCATCATGGGAGAGGTGGCCGCCGCAGAGGCCGAGGAACGCCGTCTCGGGCTGCTGATGGCCGGCGTCGGGGCGGAGGCCGGTTGATGGCCGCCCGTCGCCGGCTTCCTTTCTGGGCCGAATATCTGCTGCTGCCGCTGCTCAACCTGTCGCTGGCCTTTCTGGTCTCGGGCCTGGTCGTGGTGCTGCTCGGCGAGAACCCGCTCGAAGCGGTCCAGCTCCTGGTCTACGGCGCCTTCGGCTTCGGCGAGGCGGTCGGCTACACCCTGTTCTACGCCACCAATTTCATCTTCACCGGGCTCGCCGTGGCGATCGCCTTTCACGCCGGCCTGTTCAACATCGGCGGCGAGGGGCAGGCGGCGCTGGGCGGCCTCGGCGTGGCTCTCGCCGCCCTCTGGTTCGGCCATCTCCATCCGCTGCTGGCCATCCCCATCGCCATCCTCGCGGCGGCACTGCTGGGCGGCATCTGGGGCTTCATTCCCGGCTGGCTGCAGGCAAGACGCGGCAGCCACACGGTGATCACCACCATCATGCTCAATTTCGTGGCCGCCTCGATCATGACCTATCTGCTGGTCAACGTGATCATCAAGCCCGGCCAGTCGGCCCCGGAAACCGTCACCTTCGCCGACAATGTCTGGCTGCCCCAGCTCCATCTGCTACTGCAGCCGCTGGGGATCGCGATCGGCCGCTCGCCCCTCAATCTCGCCTTTCCCATCGCCCTTCTCTGCGCCGTGCTGGTGTGGCTCTATGTCTGGAAGCTGCGTCTCGGCTACGAACTGCGGGTGGTGGGAAGCAGCGAGCCGGCGGCGCTCTGTGCCGGGATCTCGCCGGCGGCCCACATCATGCTGGTGATGACCATCTCCGGGGCGCTGGCCGGGATGATGGCTCTCAACGAGGTACTCGGCGCCCAGCATCGTTTGGTGCTGGGATTCACCGGCGGCTACGGCTTCGTCGGTATCGCGGTGGCGCTGATGGGCCGCAACCATCCGATCGGGGTGATCCTCGCCGCCCTCCTGTTCGGTGCCCTCTATCAGGGCGGCGCCGAGCTGGCCTTCGACATGCCACGGATCAACCGCGATCTGATCGTCGTCATCCAGGGCCTGGTCATCCTCTTCGCCGGCGCTCTCGAGCACATGTTCCGGCCGACCCTCGAGGCGCTCGTCATCCGCACCCGTCCGATCCCGGTCTGAGCCATGGGCGACATCTTTCTCCAGGTTCTGCTCCTGTCCGACAGCACCCTGCGGCTGGCCACGCCGCTGGTCCTGGCGGCTCTGGCCGGCCTCTTCTCCGAGCGCTCGGGGGTGGTCAACATCGCCCTCGAGGGCAAGATGCTGGGCGGCGCCTTCGCCGCCGCCGCCGTCGCCCAGACCACCGGCTCGGCCTGGGCCGGCCTGTTCGCGGCCATCGGTTTCGCCATCTTCTTGGCACTGGTGTACGGCTTCGCCTCGATCACCAATCGCGGCGATCAGGTCGTCTCCGGGATGGCCCTCAACATCATGGTGGCCGGGCTCGGTCCGACCCTGGCCGATGCCTGGTTCGGGCAGGCCGGCCGCATCCCGGTGCTGGCCGAAGGGGCACGTTTCAAGCCCATCACCCTGCCGTTCGCCGAGCAGATGCGGGAGGTGCCGGTGATCGGGCCGATCTATTTCGAGCTCGTCTCCGGCCACAACATCCTCGTCTATGTCGCCTTCCTGGCGGTGCCGCTGGTGACCTGGGTGCTCTATCG